>NZ_CAXQGS010000074.1:0-144023 GCF_964223445.1 Cytobacillus sp. | reverse complement strand
CTGTAAGGACATTTACTTCTGGGATTCCAACCATAAATCCAACAATCTTAAAATTGGATGGACTCGCTAATAAAAATCGTTTTACCTTTTCATTCATTTGCACTTCTCCCCTTTTAAATTTATATATCACCACTCACAACTGTTTCTTCTTTTCTCAGACCCATCTCTGATAGAGCTCTTAGGAAGGCCCTGCCCATTGGCTTTCTAGCCTGGTAAATAAATGGAATTTCAAGAGGGTCGGAAAAAGCCTTAACCCGATTTTCATTATTATTTGACACAATGGTAACCTTGATGTTGCTTTGCTTCATTTCTTCAAACCAGCTAATCAGCTTCGGCGTTGCATTTGGCCTGTCCCATTCGACTAATGTATTATCCAGGTCCGTGATAATTCCTTTAACTCCCTTTTCCTGTAAACTGTGGGGAGTAATTTCAAATATACTTTTAACATGCTGATCAGGCAAAAAATGCTTTAACACTATATTTACACCTCAATCATTTATCGTATGGTCCAACAATAGCCCTCAAATAGCTCCCGGGCTTTATTAATAAATAGCTTCAGCAGAGTTTTCACTATAGAAAAACACCGATTCCATCATATCCAATTTCATCCGCTCTTTCAAAAGAAAAACTGGCGGACACAATCCAGCTGTTCTATTTTATACGATTCCACAAAATGGGGAAAGACACTCAAAACTCAGTAAATTTCCATGGAATAGGCGTGATTTATGCTTAAAATAAAAATTTTTCGACAAAAACCAACTACTCTTCCACCCTGTGGATAACTTTATGCACATAATCCAATATGATTTCTATACTTTTTCCCTTTTTATAAACAAAATAATCACAGGTTATCCACGGTTTCCTGTGGATAAGAGAACAGTTGTTCTAATCGTTTAATTTTGCTAGAGTAGGGGTACAACATAAAATCTTACATTATATGTATAAAATAATTCTTTTAGAACTGAAATATTAAGTACCTGGAGGTGGGACAGGAATGCGTAAACTGTCAGATGAATTACTAATCGAATCATATTATAAAGCAAAGGAACTGCAGCTTAGCAAAGACTTCATTCGTTTAATCGAAACAGAAATCCACCGTCGCTCACTATCAAACAGAATAAAAGTTACTTCTTAAAAATGGACAAGCCCTTAATAGGGCTTTTTTTATTCTCCGTATTCCTTAAAAACCGTAATAAATGGCCCACACATTCACATTAGAGTTCCAATCCGCTCCCCTACTTTAATGTGAGCAGGAGTCCTGATTGACTTTTCTAGTTCGAATTTCCCTTGCTCAAATAGGAGAATGACAGTAGAGCCAAACGTAAAATAGGCCATTTCCTTTCCTTTTTCAAGCCTATCCCCTTCATGAGTAAGCTCAATGGAATTTACAAACATAGCGCCAACCTTCACAATCGCAATTGCTGCATCACCATGTCTCACTTCAGTTATGCTCCGATAATTTTTGGAAAGTGTATCTCTTCCATATTTTAATCCCCATTTGTTGACCGGAAAAGATTTCAGCCCAAGAATCCATTGATCTGCTACCTTTCCAGTGACCGGGCTGTGTATCCTATGATAATGGCTCGGACTTAAATAAAAGATCATATAAGTGCCGCCCGCATATTTTCCTGCTTTATTTTCACCCAGCATCTCAGAGATTGAATAGTTTTTTCCTTTTACTGTAATCATACGATCCTCACGGATGCTCCCAACATCTTCGATTACCGCATCTACCGGGCTTACTGCCGAGTCAGGGCTCACATCTGTTACTCTTGCACCTTCTTTTAGCCTTCTAATGAAAAACTCATGAAGTGTTGGATATTCATGGAGGTTTTTTTCCATTTCACTCTCATTTATATTATAAATCCTTGTAAAAGATGGAATGACCCGCCTGCTCAAATTTGATTTAGCAAATTTCTGCAGCATCCCGGATGTCCATCTTCCATTTGTCAATTCAATCAGCAGGCGATATACAGGTTTTAACAAATGACATGCCCCCTAAAAAATATGTTCTTTACGAACAGGCATAAAAAGCATAGAATAAAATATTATTATATAACATATAAAACTAAGTTTGCCATAGACTTCCTCAGATTTGACGCTTTTTTTATTTTTGGCTTTCTTGAAATACTGTGGTTTACATATTATTTTCCCTTCCATATAATTCCCAATTATCAGTAAATTTTAACACATTGCCCATAAGAAAAAACTTCTTATAGTCTGCAAGCTGTGATTCCCAGGTGCAAGGAGTGTTTGACATGTTTTTACAGGATGTTCTTGACTTAACCATTAAGAAGCTAAAGGCACAGACAGCCAATATCTTAACTCTGTCTAACCTGTTCTTAGGGTGCTTTGCTATTTTATTTTCTATTAATGATAATTTGAAATTGAGTGTGCTGCTGATCTTTATCGCAGCTCTTGCTGACCGTTTTGATGGGATGGCAGCAAGAAAAATGAATATTGAATCGGATTTAGGAAAACAGCTGGATTCCATGAGTGATATTATTTCTTTTGGCGTTGCTCCTGCACTGCTCCTATACATAGGCGTCCTTTATGATTTTGGGGCACCAGGAGCCTTCTTAACTGCTCTATATATCGGATGTGGAGCTTTGCGGCTGGCCCGTTTTAACATCTGTGAAAATAATAGCTATTTTACAGGCTTGCCGATAACGGCTGCCGGCTGTCTGGCCACTTTATGCTTTCTCGCAGTTCCATATTGGCCTTCGCCATTATTTCTCTTTATCATGTTGACACTTTCCATTTTAATGATAAGCCCTTTCAGGCTGAAAAAAGTGTAAAAAGAGCCGTGCTCAAAAGAGCGCGGCTTCTATTTTTATTAGTTTGCTGTTAATGCCAGGAACTCTTCCACATCGTCCATGCATAATTGAACGGCACTTTCCCAGAACTCAGGTTTTGTTAAATCGGCATTTAAATGCTTCATAGCCAAATCTTCGACTGTCATCGATGCTGTATCCTTCAATAATGCTATATATTTTTCTTCATACCCTTTTCCTTCTTTAAGAGCCTGTGCATAGATTCCAAGCGAGAACAAATATCCGAAAGTATATGGGAAATTATAAAACGGCACGCCAGTAATAAAGAAATGGAGCTTTGAAGCCCAGAAAGATGGATGATACTCATCAAGGGCGCTGCCATAAGCTTCTTTTTGGGCACCCGTCATGATTTCATTCAGACGGTCCGCACTTACATTACCCCGTTTTCTTTCTTCATAGAATCGTGTTTCAAACAGGAATCGTGCATGTATATTCATTAGCAGCGCAACAGACCTTTGCACTTTATCTTCTAAAAGCGCCAGTTTCTCTTCTTCTGATCCTGCATTTTTCACTGCTGCATCAGAGACAATCATTTCTGCAAAAGTAGAAGCTGTCTCAGCAACATTCATGGCATAGTTTCGATTAAGCAAATGAAGATCCCTCATTGCGTATGTATGAAAACCATGCCCCAGTTCATGTGCCAGGGTTGAAACATTGGATGGTGTCCCTGAGTATGTCATAAAGATCCTTGATTGGCTGCTTTCAGGGAAGTAGGTATGGAATCCGCCAGGCGCCTTTCCTGGACGATCTTCTGCTTCAATCCATTTTTCTTCAAACGCTTTTTTAGAAAAGGCAGTCATTTCTTCTCCAAAGTGAGCAAACTGCTCAAGGATAAAGTCAGCACCCTGCTGATAGGTTAATTTTGTTTCTGACTTGGAGAGCGGGGCATCCAGGTCATACCAGCTTAATTTTTCTAAGCCTAGAAGCTCAGCTTTTCTCTCCAAATATTTAACTAGAGGTGCTTTATTTCTGGAGATTACATCCCACATTGTATCCAGAGTTTCTTTTTTCATCCTGTTTATGTCCAGAGGTTCTTTGAGGAAGTCATTCCAGCCTCTTAATTTATAAACATTTAATCTAAAACCGGCTAAATGATTTAAAGTTTTAGATAAATAGTCAGACTGGCCGTTCCATGATTTTTCCCAGTTATCAAAAACTTCCCTGCGCAAAGTTCTGTCAGGACTTGAAAACTTATTAGCAGCCTGTCCAACTGAAAGCTGCTTTATCTCGCCATCTTCAGTGTAAGGAATTTTTAAATTTCCTACTATTACGTCATACATCTGGCCCCATCCGTGGTAACCATCAACAGAAAGGGCATTTATGACAGTTTCTTCCTCTTGCGGAAGTCTTTCTGAGGCATTTTCGCGTCGTTCGTTTAATACAAATGATAGTTCATTTAATAAATTATCATTTATAATTTGCTCCCAAGAACTTTGTTCTATACTTGCAAGCTTTTGATCAAATACAGTTAAAGCGTTTTGAAAAGCTGCACTAAGTTCCGTAGTTGCCCCTCTAAGGTCTTTCGCTTTCTTATCCCCGGTATTCTGGGCCTGAAGACAGCTTACAAAAGCACCAGCCTGTCGCACTTTTCTTGCTGTCTGCTGGAAAAGCTCAATGATTTCACTTATTTCAGCTGCATCTTCAGCTGAATTAACAGGCTGCCATTTATGTATTTGATTAAAAAATGAATCAATATGCTTTCTTGTCTCCTGTAAATGCTGATCAAATTCTGCTGAGTCGCTTCCACCCTTAAAAAAGACATTCAAATCCCATACTGACGAATAGGCTGTTACAGTCATATGATCCCCCCATAAAAATTTCGATTACAGAAATATTATACCGTGATTTTTCCGAAATTTCTATAAAATACTCTATATAAAAAAGAAGCCCACACCCTGAGGTATGAGCCAACTGCTGGTTACATCTACCTGAAATAGCCTCCGCCATAGTATGCAAATCCTCCAAATACAAGCAGCAGGATCAGCAATACAACGACGAGGGCAAGCCAGAATCCTCCGCCTCCATAATAACCGCATGGATAAGGAGGGGGAACGGGATAACCGCCATAACCATAAGGCATATCCTTTACCTCCCTTCGCCTTCTATTACTAAGATATGTAATTAAAGGACCAGCGTTTAGGCTTTTGCACTAAAATAACGGTGAAAAATCGGTAATTTCTTAGCACCGCTATTAGAATAGTTCATAGAATATACTAGAAGGAATTTTATGGGAGGAGTGTTAAATGAAGATTATCTCAATCTGCAAGATATGCAAAGGCACAGGCAGCATTAGAGCATGTAAATTCATAAAGAAATCCTGCCCTGCCTGCAAGGGATACGGCAAAGTGACTAAACACCTTTCCGATTTCAAAAAAGAGGAACGGAATAAGTTTTTTCTTCACTCTTAACACGGAACACGGAGCAATTTATATGAACCCTTCCACAGGCAAGGGTTTTTTATTTTAAGCTGAAATACTATATAATGACATCGATAATGATCATAACCATTGAACTGATATGAATTGGAGTGAAATGAATGAAACAAGGCAGAACGATTTTGGCAGTTCTCCTGTTATTGCTCGCAGCTGGCTGTACTGCTGAAGAAGAGCAAAGTAAAAAAACTGCTGAAGAACCTTCAAGTACTTTAGAAGAGGCTGACTATTCTATTATTGAGGCATCAGCTCAGCAAATCGACCATATCCAAGGAATCGGATACCCGGGAAATGATACTGGACTCTACCTATCATCCAGCGATGGCTTAAAGTTTTTTAAAGAAGGCATTTGGCATGAGGCCACTTCCGCTAACCATGACTACATGGGTTTTCAGGCAGTCAAAGATGGATTTATTGTCAGCGGCCATCCCGATAAGAACTCTGTCATAAAAAACCCTCTTGGCATTGTGAAAAGCACTGATAAAGGAGCTTCCTTCAAGAACCTGGCTTTTAGCGGAACAAGTTCCTTTCCTTTTTTGGCTGCCGGCTATGAAACAAATATTATCTATATGATCAATCAGGAAAAAAGCGACGAGCTTGAAGCAGGTGTCTACCGATCACAGGACACAGGAAAAACATGGGATCCAGTCAGCTTAAACGGGCTTGAGGCCGACACACTTGGTATGATTGCGGCACATCCAACTCATCCGGAAATAATGGCCATGTCCACAAGAAGCGGCATCTTCTTATCACAGGATAAAGGTGAAACCGTGAAATTAGTATCTGAGCCAATGATGGCTACAGCTCTCACTTTCACGGAAAATAACCTGTACTACGCGTATGCAGATCAGGAAAAGGTTCAGATGAGCAAAATCGATCTTAAAACGATGGAAAACTCACAAATCAAAATTCCTTTTCTCAGCTATGACAACCCTATTACATACATTTCTGCCGATAATAAATCTAAGGGAAGGCTTGCTATTTCAACCTATCTCAAGGATTTATATGAATCCGCAGACAGCGGTGTGAACTGGCAGCTTTTATTAAAAAATGGAAGAATAGAATAACCAAAGGGACAGTAGAACTGTCCCTTTAACTGTTATTTTTCCTTTTTTCTTTTTCCGCCCGATAAAACTCATGGAACATTTTCATCAGTGCCCTCTTTTCAATCCGGGAGACGTAACTTCTTGAGATTCCAAGCTCCTTGGCAATTTCTCTTTGTGTTTTTTCTTTTTGCAGGTCAAGCCCGAACCTTCCCACAATTACTTCTTTTTCTCTGTCATCTAAAACATCAACATACTCCTTCACTTTTTCAAGCTCCATATTTAACTGAATCGTATTAATAACATCCTCAGATTCCGACTTAAGAACGTCAATAAGGGATATTTCATTCCCTTCTTTGTCCTGCCCGATGGGATCATGAAGGGATACATCTTTTTTCGTCTTCTTCAGTGCACGCAAGTGCATAAGTATCTCATTTTCAATACAGCGGGCTGCATACGTGGCAAGCTTTGTGCCTTTTCCTTCCGAATAGCTCTCGATTGCCTTTATCAGTCCGATTGTCCCTATTGATATCAGATCTTCAGAGTCCTCGCCTGTGTTTTCGAATTTCTTAACAATATGGGCGACCAGTCTTAGATTATGTTCAATAAGCATATTACGCGCATGCGCATCGCCAGCAGCCATCAATCGCAGGTATTTCTTTTCATCTGCAGGAGACAGCGGTTGAGGAAATGCATTATTTTTTACATAAGATACAAGAAACACAATCTCCTTAACCAAAAACCCGAGTGCAGTTAAAATACCGGACATCGTTCCACCCCCGCTTAGAATGCGTTCAAAAATGTCTATAACTAATTCCTATGTATGGATGGAGTTGTTTTTGTCTGTCCAATAGAGATATTTTCTTCAGAAAATATTTCGTTCTTCATTTTCTCTGCAATTAGACAAGCTTTCTGTCATGATAATAAGATATAATCATTCATGTACTAAATAATTATCGCTGGTATCCCTAATACATAGCTTTGGAAGAAAGAGGTTTTGAAATTTGAATGCCCAGAGAATTATTTTAGCTCTCGTTTTTTTTATTGTTCTGCTTGACAGCGTTGCCAAATTTATTTTCGAAGGTTTTTCTTTAAAGACCTTGCTGATATTGCTTGCAGTTTCTGGAATCGTTTTATTTCTCTGGATTTTCCCAAACAAAAAGGACTGACTTTTCAATCCCAAAAGTCAGTCCTTTTTGTTTTATTGCAAATTACTCTGTTACGCTCACCTCAGCCGATATGATGCAGCCGATAGTGGCGCACACAACCAATCCCATTACGATCCAGAACATCCTTCACACCCCTATAAAATTCCTTATTTTCTTTAATGTAACATGGTTTTTGCTTCAGAAAAGAAGAGGAATGTGAACATACTGTTAATCCGGATCAAGTGGATCAGTTCCTTTTTTTGCGGAATTTAAGAGTTAAAATTAAAATATGCAAAGACATGCACCATCCCTCCTAACCGGTTACAGCTTCGTTAGGTGGAATCTTTCTCCACCCAGAAAATTGCCTGACGTCCTTGTAAAATGTAAAACATTTAGCAAACCACCTTTCCTAATTTTTATCACTGAAATTAAAATGGACGGTAAATAGAGAATTGACGATCACGGTTTTGATCGATAATTTTTTTAGCCATTTGTTCACGAACAACATCTTCTGCTGATAATTGACGTTTTTTAATCGTGACTGTCAAAAAGAATATATTTAATGTCATTAGATATTCCACCTCCTCGTTCATATCCAGCCTGAAGGCACAAAAAAGCCGCAAAGAGATACACTCCCAGCGGCCTGGCCATAAGGCATAAAAAACCGCAGGGCACAATTCTCCCTGCGGCATGGATATGTAATGTCAATTAAGCAAATCTAAGCGATCCATTCCATGTAGGTCGAATTTGTAAAATATTTATTTAACTGTGCTTCTACTACAATTGCCTTTAACATCATTTCATTCGACCTCCTTTTTAGAATATTTTCACTTACATTGGTAATTATATCCACAATTATATAGTTTGTAAACCTTTTTTGATCATTTTTATTATATTTTTTATATTTTAAAAAAAACGCCCGGAAATCCGGACGTTCATTTTATTTATTTTCTCATTAGGTATTCCTGGCCTTCATCCGTTTCATTCAATTTACTTCGGCATCGTTTTGAAAAGAGGAAGAAAAGGATTGAGCCAAGCAGGAAAGCTGAAGAAGATCCAGCCATTATATATAAATCAGAAACTGTATTTGCAGTGTCAGGGATAATCAAACCAATGTAAAAAAATGATCCGACAGCAAGCATAGAAATTGCAAAACGCTTGAAATCCACCATTTTTTCAAATAAATGCTTTGCTTCATTCTTCATTTATTATCACCTTCTATGGAATAGATCTATTAAGACTATAATCCTACTTTAACATATATGGCAGAAGTGAAGGTTATGTAAATAATGTAAGCGAGGGAAAACCTCCAAATTAAGAAAAGACGGCTCCCCATGATGGAAAGCCGTCCAGTATGACGTCGCTATCTTTTATTATTGCTTAGGGCATCCACAATCTTCATTACCAGCGTAGCGGAATGAAGTGCCGCCTTCTCCAAAAATTGCTCAAATGAAACATCGGATTCTTTTCCAGCAATATCAGAGAGTGCACGAATGACAACAAAAGGAGTCTGAAATTGATGGGCCACCTGTGCCACCGCCGCTGCTTCCATTTCTACTGCCTGCAGGTCTGTAAATTTATCACGAATATAATCCACTCTTGCGGGATCATTCATGAAGGAATCACCTGTTGCAATTAACCCTCTGACAACCTGGATATCCCCGATTTCCTTTGCACACGCTTCAGCGATCTGCACCAGACTGCCGTCTGCTTCAAAAGCAGGCGGCAATTGCGGCACCTGGCCATATTCGTAGCCAAAAGCGGTAACGTCTACATCATGATGCCTAACCTCTGTTGAGATTACCGTATCGCCCACATTCAATTCAGGATTAAAGCCTCCAGCAGAACCGGTATTGATTACATAATCCGGCTTATATCTCTCCAAAAGAATAGCAGAGGACATGGCTGCGTTTACTTTGCCTATGCCTGAACGGAGAAGCACCACTTCCGCGCCATTCATTTTCCCTGCTGTATACTCGCACCCGGCGATCGTTTCCTGGCTCTTATCTTCTATTTTATCTCTAAGTAATGTTACTTCCTCTTCCATTGCTCCAATAATAGCTATTTTCATTATAAAACCTCTTTCTCATTTTTCTAAGCTTTTGATTGCATTCATCAGGATTAGAATGCCCATATGCAGTATTCAAAATCTATTCTACCACCTTAGACGGGATGTTTGCCATATTCGAAAATCTATCCATATATACCCCTTCCAGATTAGAAAGTTGCCAGACTAAAATGGACCCCATAAAATAAATATTATAAAACTGTATTGAAAGGAAGGGAATCACAATGAATTTTCAGTTCGATTTGATAGAAGATAAAGTTGAGTTCTATGAGGCTCCTGATGTAAAAGAGCTTGAAAAGAAAATAAGTGCACAGATTGAGCATAATAAAGCAATCCTTTTATCTGTACATCACGTTTCCCATCAAATGCATCTTGATGAGAATGGAAGAACTTATTACTCGGCGATGGTACACTATAAGGTAAAAAAATAAGGACGCCAAGGCGTCCTTATTAATTGATTTCATTTAATACTTCTACTTTGGATGGCTTCCAGCCTTCACCGTCAACCCAGTCTATATAGACACGGTACTTTTCGCTCTGATCCTTTGTGGAAATTGTCCCGACAGAGCTGTTTGGCCCATTATTGCCAAGAAACCATACAGTCATATTGCCCTGATCAACTCCAGTAGCATAGGTAATGGCATTGAGCATTTCCTGCCAATCAGCAGAATTTTGATCATAAACAACAGTATGTTCTCCGGATTGAGATGTACCGACTGGTTTCCATGCTGGATTTTCGATCGTTTTTTCCACATCAGGCGCACTTCCGCCTTCTGTTACAACTTGTTCTTTTGCTTCATCAGATTCCTCTTCTTCTTCATTTTCATCGGCTTCATTCTCTTCTGCCTCTTTTTCATCTTCCTCGGAATCTTTATCTACATTGTCTTTATCTTCCTCTGCTTCTTTGTTTTGATTATCCTCGCTCTTTTCATTCTGTTTGGAGTTATTTTCAGACGCGGTCTGTTCATCTGCAGGCAATGCCTGGTCATTATTTCCGCCAAAGAATATTTTTGCAGAAACAAAGATAATCAAGATAATAACAAGTGCAATAAGGCTATTTAAAATGACGTTTGTTTTTTTTCTTTTTTCCCTTTTCCCAAAACGGGATTCTCTACTATTCCCTTTCAAGGCTTTCTCCTCCCCAATCTGTCCGGATTACAGGTAAAATATTAATAAATGATTAGAAATTATAAATCCTGCCGCAAACAGATATGCTATTACCCAAACAGCGGCTGTCAACATTCTAACATGGAATCAGGTTATCTTAAAAGAAATAACCTATGGACTCAGGTACTGCCAGCAATTAAATGGACGACGTCAGCATGCGGAAAGTTACACTATACCATATTTGTTTAAGAGTCTGCAGAGTCAGATGGAGGATTTTCTTTTTTATGATTATTGTTATAGATTTCTTTCACAATATCAGCAAAAAGCGGATTTACCCCTCCTGTGTCTTCAGTAACTTCCAGGTTTACCGCTACAAGGGCATATTTTGGATTTTTATAAGGGAAATAACCAGCAAACCATTTATTGTGAAGCTGTTTTCCATCTGCCATTATGCCTGTTTCTGCAGTGCCCGATTTACCTGCAACTTCGTATGGAAGTTCTTTAAACCAGCGGCCGGTCCCATCTTCATTAATTACTACTTCCCTAAGCAGCCTTTGAAGCTTCATAGCAGTATAAGGGGCAATAATATCTCCATCCAGCTTCTGCTTTTTGAATTCTATAAGAGATGTACTGTTTTTATATTCTATTTCAGAAGCAACCCGGACCATTTCTTTTTCGCCTCCTCTTGCTATAGTTGCCATCATGTTGGCAACAGCAAGCGGAGTGGCTCTCACTTCATGCTGCCCAATCCCTGTCAGGCCTGCAAAATTACTGTCTTTTTTTGCCTCTTCAGTCAAAAACACTCGTCCTTTTTCTTCGTCTTGAAGCTGTTTGAAATCGTTAAAATGATAAATATTCCCCTGCCAGCTTACAGGACCCGTTAATGAAAGTTTCTCTGCATACTCCTCAAGAAGATCGGGATTTATATCTTTAAGCTCCTTAGCAATGGTAGCAAATGTATTATTGCAGCTTCTGGCAAAGCTATCATTAAAATTCAGCATCCCATGCTGGTATTTAAGGTCAGGCTCCCCGTTAATTTTCCTGCTGCAGTCAAATTGCCTTTGTGGATCGTCCAGACCATGATCAATTGCCGCAGCTGCCACCACTGTTTTAAAAACCGATCCCATAATTTGCTGTTTAATCATATGATTTACTGTCCCGCTGCTTTCTTCATCAAAAGGATTATCTTTATTAATGGATGGACGCGACACCATTGCCAAAACCGAATTAGTCTCTATATCAAGGAGGGCAACTCCCCCTTTTTTTATCCCATGCTGATCAGCCAATTTTTCGGCCATCATCTGCAAATCGTAGTCCAAGGTTGTTTTAATATTGACCGGATAAAAGGGGTTTGCTGGCTCAACATATTTTACATCAATCCCAAACAGCGGTCCGCCTGTCCCATCCACATGATAGACAAGTTTTGATGCCCCTTCAGGAAGCAGAAACTCATCAAAGCTTTTCTCCATGCCGGTAATGCCAATCATTGTGTCAGAAGACAGATCTTTGTCCGGATACCTTTCATTCAAAACATTCTGATTTTGCCCGGTAATTCCAATTAGCTGAGAGGCAGGTTTCTCAGAACGGCTGTATTTCTTCTCAACAGCAAAGACACCCGGAATTTTCAATGCATTGATGTCCTCCATCTGATCGAATGACAACTGTATTGGCTCTGGGGTTCCAAAGGCAAACGGCTCTTTTGCATTCTCAACTGAATGTCGCAATGAATACTCCGAAGCACCCGTAATTTCAGATATCTTCTTTATATCCCACTCCATTCTTGCAAGGAAGGGGAATAATATAAGGACAGATTTATTTTCAAATGTCATTGGATTTCCGCTGCGATCCAGGAAGTTTCCTCTCCCGGCATCAATAATCATCTCCTGGGACCGCTGACGGACACTCGCTTCCAATAGATTAATTTCTCTGCCTGTAAAATGCTCTGTTGAAACAAGCTGCAGCTGTATCAATCTGCCCATAAGAAAACAAAGGACCATGAAACTAACGATAAGCCAGCCAACTGCTCTTTTTCTCCACATAAAAAACACCTCGTCAAAAGTCTTGACGAGGTTTTCTGATTTCAAACCAGCTATTCTTATTTAATGGAAACAATGCGTACGTTCATTTCTCCACCAGGAGTCTGAACAGTCACTTCGTCTCCAACTGTACGGCCAATCAGGCTTTTTGCAATAGGTGAATCATTTGAGATTTTTCCTTCAAAAGGATCTGCCTCTGCACTTCCCACGATGGTGTAAGTTTCTTCGTCTCCATCTGGAAGCTCTACAAAAGTAACGGAGCGGCCAAGTCCCACAATATCTCCGGCCATTTCTTCCTCTTGGATTATCTTTGCATTGCGGATCATATTTTCAAGAGTGGTAATCCGGCCCTCAACAAATGCCTGCTCTTCTTTCGCTGAATCATATTCTGAGTTCTCGGAAAGATCTCCAAAGCTTCTTGCGATTTTTATACGTTCAACCACTTCTTTGCGTTTAACCGATTTTAAATATTCAAGTTCCTGCTCAAGTTTTTCTTTACCTGCTTGTGTCATTGGGAAAACCTTTTCTGTAGCCAAAACCTTCACTCCTTCGAATTACACATTCTTTAAAAGTATGTGTTCTATAATGTATGTACTTCTTTTTATCATATTTTTAGGAAAATGAACAGGAGCGCGTCCTTTGTTAAAGGGCGCGCAGATCATCTTTTTATGTTGACTGGCTCTGGAAGATTTTGACTGACGGACTAAAGCTGGAATCAGCATCATATCTTAACACAGCCATTCGGTAAAAGGATAAGTCCTATAGAACATTTTCAATGCTATTGTTTCATAAAAATGACTTTTGTTCAAGAATTGTTTGAATTTTTGTGACCATTAAATCTATGGCAACATAATTATGCCCGCCTTCTGGGATAATGATGTCAGCATATCTTTTGGTCGGCTCAATAAATTGATTATGCATTGGCCGTACCACATTTACATATTGTTCTATGACGGAATCCATGGTGCGTCCCCGTTCTTTTATATCCCTGAATAAGCGGCGGATAATACGCAAGTCGGCATCCGTATCTACATATAATTTCATATCCATCAGATTACGGAGCCTCTCATCCTCAAGGATCAGAATGCCTTCTAAGATGATGACATCTTTTGGTTCGACTTCAATTACCTCTTCTGACCTTGTATGCATGGCATAATCATATACAGGCTTGTCAATCGGTTCATATCTTAGCAGGTTTTCAATATGTTCAATTAGCAAATCGTTATCAAATGCAAGCGGATGGTCATAATTCGTTTTCAATCTTTCTTCAAAAGGCAGATGAGTTTGATCCTTATAATAATAGTCCTGTTCGATCATAAGGATTGAATGCCCTTTGAAACGGTCATAGATCGCTTTGGTTACGCTCGTTTTTCCTGAGCCGGAACCGCCGGCCACCCCAATTACAACGGGTTTGCGTTTCATTGATTAGAGCTCCTTTCGCATCATGTTGTTAGGGTATACCGGCTTATCCACCTTAAATTGAACAATTTGAAGCGGATGGCGCGCTGCATCCAGTTCATTGCCTTTTTCATCCCATATTTTATCGATGACTTGTGTAAAATTGTCAATTTCAGGACCGAAGAATTCAACTTCTTCTCCAGGCTGAAATTTGTTTCTCTGCTGAAGGGTAACAATTTTTGTATCCGGATTGTATTCCAGTACAAGCCCGACGAAATCGATATTCGTCTTTTTGCTATGATTTCCAAACATTTGCTCTTTATACCCAGGAACCCCTTCAAAGAAAGCGGGAGCTGTTTCGCGGTTTGCACACTTATCAAGCTCTTCAAGCCATTCCTGCTTAATCTTGAAGTTATCTGGATCTGCACAATAGGCATCAATGACTTTACGGTATACGCTGACTACTGTTGCAATGTAATGAATGGATTTCATGCGTCCTTCTATTTTTAAGCTGTCGATTCCCAGTTCAATCATACGGGGAATTGATTCAATCAGCTTAAGATCTTTCGGACTAATAGCAAAAGGAGCATCTCCTTCGCTGTATAAAGGAACTTCATTCCCGTCTTCAAGCTGGTATAAGTCATAATCCCAGCGGCAGGATTGACAGCAGCCGCCCCTGTTGGAATCACGGGCTGTCATATGATTGCTGAGTGTACAGCGTCCTGAGTAGGCAATACACATTGCCCCGTGGATGAAGGTTTCAATTTCAATGTCTACCTTCTCCTTCATTTCTTTGATTTCCTCCGCACTTGTTTCACGCGCAAGGACGACACGCTCCAAGCCTTCTTCTTTCCAGAACTCGACTGCCTTCCAGTTGGATAGGGATTGCTGCGTGCTTAAATGGACTTCTATCTCCGGTGCAACACGTCGGCAGGTTTCAATGATAAGCGGATCTGCTACAATGATTCCTGCTACTCCTGCTTCTTTAAGGCCCAGCAAATACTCCTCAAGACCATCAATATTTTCGTTATGCGCAAAAATGTTGGTTGTGACATAAATCTTAGCTCCGTATTTTTTGGCGTATTCCACGCCTTCTTTCATTTCTTCAAAAGTGAAGTTGCCTGCGTTCGAACGGAGGCCATATTCCTGTCCGCCGATGAACACGGCGTCTGCACCATAGTGGACGGCAATCTTCAGCTTTTCAAGGTTTCCTGCCGGAGCAAGCAGTTCAGGCTTCTTTACAATAACCCTTTTGCCGTTGACAATTTCGGAAATCTTCTCTTTTACCGCTGCCATAAAGCTTCCTCCTCTTTCTTTATAATATAATCATCAGTAGACGGTTTCTTTAAAGAAGAACCCAGTATCCAGCTTTCGGTTCGCCGGCTGAATTTCTTCAATTTCAGCGAGAAGGCCATCTTTTATATCATCATATTGTTCCGGGTCTTCGACACATAGATCAATAGCTTTTCTGTAGAGTTTAGTGACTTCGATAATATAGTCCGGGCTTTTTAATACTCCATCAATTTTAAATGAATCAACGCCTGCTTCAATCATCTCCTGCAGTTCATCTATAATGCAGATGTCATTAGGGCTCATGATATGAGTGCCATTTTCATCTTCGAAGATCGGGTATTTATTTTCCCGTTCCTTATCGTGAAGGAACATATTCTTTTCCTGTTTGCGGTTTTCAACTTCAAGGGCTTTTCCCTGGTACTCATAATAATTGCCAAGCAGGGAGCGCTTTGACTGGAACATTGCAGTCATGCCATGAACCTGCACTTCAATTTCCACTTCAGCATTTTCTTTTATTTCGATGATGGCATCCATATTAATCTCTCTTGCCAGAACAGCGCGTTTAGCACCCTTTCTGCCCCAGTAATTGCATGTATACCAGTTTGTTGCAGTCGTTTCGGTATTCCAATGGAGCTTCATGTCAGGGGCCGCGGAACGGGCTGCCATTAATACAGCAGGATCCCCGAAGATAACAGCATCAGCATTTATTTCTTCTAAGAAACTGATGTAGTCCTCAAGCTCAGGCACTTTATCATTATGAAATAAAGCATTCATCGCCACAAACACTTTTTTTCCATGCTTTTGGGCAATTTCCACCGCTTTTTTCACATCTTCCCTTGTGAACTCTCCTGCAAGCCTCAGTCCATAACGCTGTTCACCTACAACAAAGGCATCTGCACCAGCCGACACAAGCTGCTCGATATCTTCAACTCTTGTGGGTGTTACTAACAGTTCAGGTTTTTTCATTATTTTCACCTCTTTTTACTAATTGCCACGCCATCCCCAACAGGCAAAATAACTGTGTGATATTCAGGATGACTCATTAACCATTTATTAAACACATCAATTTTTTTAACCAGATTCCGGATACGTTTATTTTCTATATCAGATTCACACACAAGTCCTTTAAAAAGGACATTATCTGTAATGATTACACCGTCATTAGAGAGGCAGCGGGAATATATTTCAAAAAACCGCTGATATTGTCCCTTTGCTGCATCTATAAAAATTGCATCATAGGGTCCGTGTTTTTTGACGTCCTCCTCAACTTCCAGTGCATCTCCCTTTATGATGAAGATTTGCTCCTTTTTTTGGGCTTCATCTATATATTGCTCGGCAAGCTGGTACCGTTCCGCATCGCGTTCAATTGTAACAATTTTCGCTTCAGGAACTGCGAATGCCATTCTGAGTGCAGAATAGCCAATTGCCGTACCTACTTCTAAAATTCTTTTCGGCTTTTGGATGCGCAAAAGCTGAAGCATCGCCTCGATTCCTGCCAGTTCCATGATCGGAACATTATGTTCTTTGGCGTATTGCTCCATTTTGCTCAGCAGATGGGGTCTTTCAGGTATTATTTCCTCTATATATGCATGCAGCTTATCGTTCATCAAGCTGGCATCACCTCGATCAGACGGAATTTTATTGTCCAGCTGCGGCTCTCAGGACGCTCCTGTCTAAGCCGTTTCCCTCCAGAAGAAAATATGCCTTCTTACAGGAATCATCTTAATCTTGTCGTCCCTATCCGCTATTCTATTTAGACATGAAAAAATAGCGTTCACAGATAGGATGTGAAAATGCACTGTTTGGCATTCCGGCTTGAGTTAGCCTATATCCATGCTTGTCCGTGATTTACGCTATCGCAAAGCTTGTATTAAAACACCTGATCTATTTTACCATAATTAAAAGGGGAATGCTATATCGCACATTCCCCTTTTTGCTGACTAATTATTTGTAATATGCTGTGCTTTCTTTTGGTTATGCTCATCCAGAGTTTTTGAGAAAAGCACTTCTCCTGTAGATGTTGCCAGGAAGTACAGGTATTCTGTCTCTGCCGGCACCAATGCTGCTTCAATTGATGAAACGCCTGCATTTGCGATTGGTCCGGGCGTCAAGCCAGGATACTTATATGTGTTGTATGGCGAGTCAATCTCCAAGTCTTTATATAGGACCCTTGATTTATGTTCTCCATGCGCATACAGGACAGTTGGATCTGTCTGCAGCGGCATTCCTGTGTCTATCCGATTGTAGAAAACACTCGCAATCTGATCACGGTCTACTTTCGCTGTTGCTTCTTCCTCTATGAGCGATGCCATTGTCAATAATTTGTGCGGGGTGTATTCCCTCTGCTCCATGTCGCCTCTATACTCTTTAATAACTGATGCCGTTTTATCGAGCATAACTTTGACAATTTCCTCTATAGTCGGATCTTCTTTGTAAAAAGGATAGGTTGCCGGGAATAAGTATCCTTCAAGAGGATACTTAATATTCTCTGCAAGGATTTCCTTTGTCAGCAATTCAGGATATTCTGCCATTAAAGACTCTATAAAAGCCTTATCATTGAGTTTCTTCAAAACGTCTTCAGGTTTTTTATCAGTCTTTTCGGCAATAATTCCTGAGATTTGCTCAAGCTGTTTTCCCTCCGGAATGGTGATCTTAAAAGCCATTTCTTCCATAACCTTACCTGTTTTCAAGCTATCCAGGATTTCTTTCATGTTCATGGAAGGCTTCAATTCATATTCTCCTGCCATGAATCCAGCTTCATTTTTAAATTTCACATAATATTTAAAGACACGCGCATCCCTGATAATTCCATTTTCTTCAAGAACAGTGCCGATTCCTGTAACAGATGAACCGATTGGTATTTCTACTTTCTTTGGCTTATCATTGTCGGGATCAACAGGCTTTAAAGCTGAATTAATATAAAAATATCCGCCGCCAATTACTGCAGCAGCTGAGATTAATAATATGATTGCAACTATCATGACAATTTTCCGGACTACTTTCGCTTCCCCTTGGCGCTCAATCAATTTTTCGCGTATTATTTCTTTTTTTCCTTTTTTATCGTCTGCCGACATCACATATCCCCTCCGTTCCAAAGACGTTGGCTTCTTTTGCAAAAGACAGGCTAATAGCATGATGTTATCCAGTAAATTAACCAGTTTGCTTTCTTGCCAACAAGCCTAAGTATAACTTCGCATCATCATTTTTGTTTCCTGATACATCTCGGCTTATTATACTATATTTTCTTTTGGAAGTCGCAGGATATTACAAAAACCAAAAAGAAACGCCAATAATTTCCACGATTTTCACTTTTGGTTTTAATGATTTTAGGCCTTTTGAACCTATATCAGAAATCGGGGAGAAAAATAAAAAACTGGCCCGGGGGCCAGTTTTATTAATCTTCTTGCTCATCAAGGAATGTGTTAAGCATTTCTTCAATTAAATCCCATTCCTCTTCTGTTTCGATTGGCTGCAGTTCGCCGTCCTTGCTGTCTTCGCTTGGGCTGAATGCAGATGCATGAATTTCAATTTCTTCATCATCATTTTCATCTGCTCCCACTGGGTAGTACAGGACATATGACTTGCCGAATTCTTCGGAATCAAACGTGAACAATACTTCACAAAGCTGCTCGTTGCCTTCCTCGTCAATTACAGTAATGTTGTTATCTCCATGGTTCATTTCTGTTCACCTCATTAAATTTGGCTATTTAAAAAGCCTTGTAAAATCATGACGGCTGCCATTTTATCAATGACCTTTTTCCGTTTCTTGCGGCTGACATCCGCTTCAAGCAAAACTCTTTCAGCTGCCATTGTAGAGAGACGCTCGTCCCATAATACGACCGGAAGACCAAATAGCTTTTCCAGCTCCGAAGCATAAAACTGGCTTGCTTCACCGCGGGGGCCAATGGTTCCATTCATATTTTTAGGCAAGCCGACAACAATTTTACTGACTTCATGCTCTTTTATTATTTCACTAATTCTTTCAAAACCAAACTCTTTTTCTTCCTCGTTGATTTTGATGGTTTCCAAGCCCTGCGCTGTCCACCCAAGCGCATCGCTCAGAGCGACGCCGACTGTCTTAGAGCCGACATCCAGTCCCATAGTCCGCATGTTTACCCCTCACGCTGCTGTTTTAAGTATGATTTAACCAATTCTTCGATGATCTCATCCCGTTCAAGTTTACGGATGATATTGCGGGCATCCTTATGGCGGGGAATGTAAGCTGGATCCCCGGACAGCAAGTAACCGACAATTTGGTTAATAGGGTTATACCCTTTTTCCTGGAGGGCCCCATAAACTTGAAAAAGAACTTCATTCACATCTTGTTCGATTGGTTCTTCAGGAAAATTGAACCTCATTGTTTTATCAAATGAGCTCATATCTTACACCTCGCTTTTCTGAATGAAGGATGAGGATAGCTTATATGTGCCGGACCTGAAATCCGGTAAACAGCCAGCTTATCCAGCTCTTCATAACGGTTTGGCCTGCCGCCTGAATAAACAGAGCGATCAATAAATGATCTTGTTCCTGACAGGAAAACATGGTGAAGAACAAGCTGTTTCTTCCTGATGATGAACAATCTCTCTTGGTTACCTTCATTTTACACTACTTTTCAGGGATATCAAACGGATTTAACCCATTCTTCCACAAATTGCAGAGCACTTTCAAGTTTTTCCGGGTCTTTTCCGCCAGCCTGGGCCATATCCGGACGGCCGCCACCGCCGCCACCGCATTTTGCAGCGACTTCTTTGACCGCTTTGCCCGCATGGTAGCCTTTTTTGATCAGATCATCTGTTACCCCTGCTATAATATTCACTTTACCCTCATTTACACTGCCTAATACCACAACTGCAGATCCGAGTTTTTGTTTTAAATCGTCGGCCATATTGCGCAGATTATTCATGTCTGACGCCTGAACCTTTTCAGCAAGAACAGTAACGCCGTTGACTTCTTTTGCCTTTGATACCAGGCTCCCTGCTTCAATATTGCCCAATTTTGCAGCTAAAGATTCGTTTTCGCGCTGGAGCTGCTTCATTTCTCCAAGCAGCACATCAATTCTTGCAGACAAATCTTTTGGATTGGTTTTTAATTTGCCTGAGGCTTCTTTTAGAACATGAATCTGGTCATTCATCAGCTTATATGCAGCCTCGCCTGTTACAGCTTCAATTCTGCGTGTTCCAGCCCCAATTCCGCTTTCCGATTGAATCTTAAACAATCCGATAGAAGAAGTGTTCGGAACATGACACCCGCCGCAAAGCTCAAGACTGTAATCCCCAACCTGAACAACACGGACAATCTTGCCATATTTCTCACCAAATAGTGCCATAGCCCCCATTGCCTTTGCCTCGTCAATATCTTTGAAATTGATATCAACATCAAGGCTTTGCCATATTTGTTCGTTGACAATAGCCTCAATCTTCTCAAGTTCTTCAGAGGTAATTTGCCCGAAATGAGAGAAGTCAAAGCGAAGGCGATCAGGGCCTACCAGGGATCCAGCCTGGTTGACATGGCTTCCCAGTACATCTTTTAAAGCCTGATGAAGCAAGTGAGTTGCAGTGTGATTCTTGATTACCTTAGAACGGATTTGCTCATTTACAGAAGCCAGTACAGATGCTTCAGCCTTCAGCGTTCCTTCTTCAACGACAGCTCTATGAAGGTTTTGTCCATTTGGCGCTTTTTGAACATCCTTAATTGAAACTTTTAAACCCTCTGCTTCAAGAGTTCCCTGGTCCGCAATTTGTCCGCCGCTCTCTGCGTAAAATGGTGTTTCATTCAGAATCAGCTGGACTTCTTCACCAGCATGGGCTTCATTAATTAACTGCCCGTCTTTTACGATGGCTGCTACTTTAGCTTCTGTCTGAAGCTTATCATACCCAACAAATTCGCTTTCAGTTTTAAGCTCACCTAATACGCCGCCTTGGACCTGCATGGAATCTACATCCTGACGCGCTGAACGTGCACGCTCGCGCTGTCCTTCCATTTCCTTTTCAAATCCGGCATGATCCACCTTCATACCTTCTTCTTCCGCATATTCTTCAGTTAATTCTACCGGGAATCCATACGTGTCATAAAGTCGGAAGACATCTGCCCCCTGAATCGTAACACTGCCTTTTTCCTTTTCTTTCTTAATAACAGAAGACAGGATGGCAAGACCTTCATGAAGTGTTTCATGGAAACGTTCTTCTTCGTTTTTGATTACCTTTTGGATAAAGTCTGTTTTTTCTTTTACTTCCGGATAGAAGTCATGCATTATTTCCCCTACTACCGGCACCAAATCATACATGAATGGCTCATTTATATTGATTTGCTTGGCATATCTGACTGCACGGCGAAGCAATCTTCTTAATACATAACCCCGTCCTTCATTGGAAGGAAGCGCACCATCCCCCACTGCAAATGCTACTGTGCGGATATGATCGGCAATAACTTTAAATGCAACATCCGTTTCTTTAGAAGCTCCATAATTCTTGCCTGAGATTTCTTCTGTTCCGCTGATAATTGGCATAAATAGATCTGTATCAAAGTTGGTAGGCACATTTTGAACGACAGATGCCATCCGTTCAAGCCCCATCCCGGTATCAATATTTTTCTTTGGAAGAGGCGTATAGGTGCCATCCGGATTATGGTTAAATTCAGAAAACACAAGGTTCCAAACTTCTAAATACCGCTCGTTTTCACCGCCGGGGTATAATTCAGGATCTTCCGGGTCATTTCCATACTCAGGTCCGCGATCATAGAAGATTTCTGTATTTGGACCGCTTGGGCCTTCTCCAATATCCCAGAAATTCCCTTCCAGGCGTATAATTCTTTCTTCCGGAACTCCCACTTTTTCACGCCAGATTTTGAAAGCTTCGTCATCTTCGGGGTGAATCGTAACAGATAGCTTTTCTTGTTCAAACCCAATCCAATTTTTATCAGTCAAAAACTCCCAAGCCCAAATGATGGCTTCTTCTTTAAAATAATCACCAATTGAAAAATTGCCCAGCATTTCAAAAAAAGTATGGTGCCTTGCTGTTTTGCCTACATTTTCAATATCGTTTGTCCGGATGGATTTTTGGGCATTTGTAATCCTTGGATTCTCAGGGATGACGCGGCCATCAAAATATTTTTTCAGAGTGGCGACACCACTATTAATCCAGAGCAGAGAAGGGTCTTCGTGCGGAACCAGGGAAGCGCTGGGTTCAACAGCGTGTCCTTTCTCCTTGAAGAAGTCTAAAAACATTCGGCGTATTTCAGCACCTGATAATTGTTTCATTCTAACCAGCCTCCTAAAATTATGTAATAGCATTAAAAACAACAAAAAAAGCCCTCATCCCTGGACAGGGACGAGAACTTGCTCGCGGTACCACCCTGATTATGGAAGGTTAAAACAATGACCAGACCTTTATCCAGCATTAATTAATCTCCCATCTCTCAGATCCATAACGCGGATAAACGGCAGTGATTAGCTGCACACTCGGGATTAGCTTTCTGTTATCCTTCATCTGGGAGTTCTTTCAGCCTGGGAACTCCCTCTCTTTTATGAATGCAATACCAGCATTTCACGCAGATGGCCTATAACATACTTATTCCGTCAACATGTTTAATATAGCTTTATAGAGGAATTATAGCGATTTATCTTTATTGTTGTCAACATCATGATGGAGTTCCCGTGATTTTTGGCTGTTTATTTTTTGTAAAGTGTTTTTTCGCATGTATAATGCTTACTTTAATGACAGCTAAAATCGGAACTGCAATGATTAAGCCCAGTATCCCTGCCGCTTCCCCGCCAGCCAATAAGGCCAGCATAATGAGAAGCGGATGCATATGAAGGCTTTTTCCAACAATCAGGGGTGAAAGAACATTCCCCTCCAGAAACTGAAGAACTATAATGATGCCAATTGTAATCACAATCATCTTGACTGATAAAGCAGAGGCAATGATTACAGCCGGGACCGCTCCTATAATTGGGCCAAAATAAGGGATTACATTTGTAACTCCAATTATAGTGCCAAGTAAAAGAGGATAGCGCATATCAAAGATCCAGAAAAGCAGTGAGGATATGGCCCCGATGGCTGCACATACCAGAAGCTGGCCTCTAATATAGCTTCCCAGGGACTTATCTACATCCCTTAAGAATAAAACGCCTTCCTTTCTCCATTTCCTTGGAGTCAAATACCAGGCAGCCTTTTTCATAATCGAAAAATCTTTAAGGAGATAAAAAGAAATGAAGGGAATTACAGCGATAATCACCGCATAATTCAATACATTAAGAAAAAATGTGATTACCTTCGTTAAAAGATTATTTAACCGGTTCTCAACCGCTGCAATGACTTCATCTATCCTGGTTTGCAGGCCATCAGGCCATGTTGATGTTTTACTCTGAATAAGGTCGATCCATTCCCGGTATTGATTGGCAAATTGAGGAGCATTTTCTGAAAGATCACGCAATTGATGAATAAAAGCCGGAATCCCTTTATATAAAGCTAGTCCGATCCCCCCGAAAAATAAAAAATAAATAATAAAAACGGCAAGACCCCTATGAAGGCCCGTTTCATTCAATTTTTCCACAATCGGGTGAAGGAGATATGTAATAAAGGCTCCAATGACAAAAGGAATGAATACTGCTAATAATATCTCCAGAACAGGCATCCATAATGCCTGAAGCTTTAGGAAGACTAAAATCACAATAAACAAGAGAAGCAGAAATCCAAGCCGGTAGTACCATTTCATTTGAATATTCAATATGGACCGCCTCCTTGTTTTTATTGTGATTGCTTCGTGGGGATTTATGCATTGTACGTAATAAGATAAGCGCGAATGCCTTTTCATGGGAAAGGAGCTCAAGCATTCATTCCACAAAAAAGCTGGCCCCTTTTCAAGAACCAGCCCCAAAATTATTTTTAGAACAAAGCTTTCGTTATTCTTTTTTGCATGCGTTTCATTTTTCGGCCTGATATCATATTATTCTTTTGCGCGTAATTATAAGCAGCCATACCTGCCCCAAGCATCATTGCAGAGGTTAATATTTTGTTCAAACTGGCTCACCTCTTTCGTCCATAATTACGAAAGAAACCGGCGCTCATCTTCTTCAAATAAATCATCAAGGGAGCTAAGCGTACCATCTTCCTCTACTTGATGGGTGTTAATGATCCCTTTGGACAATGAAAGTTCTATAAAGCAATTCCAGCAGTAAAATTGGCTAATTCCAATTTTTCCAATATCTTTGCTCTGGCAATTTGGACATTTCAGCACGGAAAAGACACCTCACTATTTTACATTTACAATTATGGCGTCTTTTCCAATTGCAGGCGGGTCATCGGTTTTTATGACACGTTTTCCTTCCAGCACATCTGAAAAGAAGCCATCCGACAGTTCGTACCCTACAATCGTGCCCAATTCTTCCCTGAAGTATACATCCTCAAGTAAGCCCAGCCGTTCACCTTCCTGGCTCATAATCATTTTGCCAGTTAACCGGTTATGGGTCTCACATGTATAATCCTCATGTTTTGGAATTGCTTGCAGAACAGAGGAATCTTCAATCATTACTCCATCCCAGCCAAAAGATGCCACGTCCTCAATATTGATGATATATGTCTTTTTCAGAAGAGCGCCCTTTCGCAGCAGTAATCCCTGTACTTTACCATTGCCTGAAATGGATAAATCACAAATATCGCCTGCTTTATTGCCGGTTTTCAATTCAAAAACCGGCAAACCTTTTAATAAAGAAAATGTCCGCAAAGAGAATCCCGCCTTCCCGAACATTTTTAGTTTTCACTGTCCCTTAAAAAACATGACGAAAAACCTTTGCCATGGGAGCCAAAAAATATTTTCTCTCCCTTTTACTTGCCAGTATATCTCGGCTTATTAAAGCGCTCATTACGCTCTCCACCATCCGAAAGTTCCTCTGAAAATTCATAATCCGGCTTCTGCGGCTTTTTACGCCGTTTCACACCATGGAGATTGAGAAGAGAGCTTCTGCTTTTATTATTCATGTTCACTGCTCCTATAAATAAATTTATAATCAAACGACTACACAGTACTTCTATTGCCAGGATTATTTAATTCCCCTTTGGCTGAATCTTTCTTAGTATCCCCTTTAACCAGGTCAGCGCCGGAGGTTAGATTGGAGGCTGCCAGCTCTTCTGAAGCCATATTGTTGTTTGGTGCAGCTTCTTCATTCCACTTTCCCATGAAAATCCCCCTTCGAAATCTGATGGTATACAAAAAGAACAGTCTGTTATTTAGACTGTTCTTTTTAGCTATATTCTTTTTCCATAAAATCATACGGTGTTATATTTCCCATTCCAATCATGGGATCGGAGTGAAGAAGCTTTTCCTCGAGGGTTAGGGTTACCGGCAGAGACGATTCAGATGTCTCTTCCAGCATTGTTTCTCCATTTATTGGGATTGCATCTCTAAGCTTTTCTGAGAGAGTTGTCAGCCGGGCCTGTTCATCCGCACGTTCCACACCAATTTTCAACGCATCTTCTTCACCGCAAAGTATTAAAAATTGTCTGCTGCGGGTAATGGCGGTATAAAGAAGATTCCTTCTAAGCATCCTGTAATAGCTTTTAACAACAGGCAAAATGACAATAGGGAATTCACTTCCCTGGGATTTATGAACTGAACAGCAGTAGGCATGTGTGATCTGATTAAGATCCTGCCTTGTGTATGTAGCTTCTGCACCATCGAAGGATACGACAATCATATCCTGTTTTTCCGTATTTTCCTTTGCGTAAAAAATGGAAACAATCTCACCCATATCCCCATTAAACACATTATTCTCAGGCTGATTGACAAGCTGAAGGACTTTATCACCGATTCTGTATTTCACATCACCGAAGGACAGCTCTTTTCTCGTTCCATCAGGATTTGGATTTAGTATTTCCTGCAATATTTCGTTTAGCCTGTCAATGCCTGCAGGTCCGCGGTACATAGGGGCAAGCACCTGAATATCTTTTGAAGAATAACCTTTCTTCTTGGCATTCAGCACAACCTTTTCAACAACATCCGCAATTTGGCCCGGCTGGCATTTGATAAAGGAACGATCTGTCTGCTGTGCAGAAATGTTCGCCGGAAGTTTGCCTTTTTTCATTTCATGAGCCAATTCAATGATTGAGGATCCTTCAGCCTGTCTGTAAATATCTGTTAAACGAACGGTAGGAATACATTCTGAACGCAAAAGATCTTTCAAAACCTGCCCTGGACCCACTGAAGGCAGCTGATCTTCGTCCCCCACAAGGATCACCTGCATATTATCAGGGAGAGCCTTGAAAAGCTGATTAGCAAGCCAAACATCAACCATTGATGTCTCATCAACAATTAAAATCCTGCCTTCCAATGGGCTCTCTTCGTGCCTGTCAAACCCTTCAGTCCCATTCCAGCCAAGCAGTCGGTGAATGGTTACAGCGGGCAGCCCTGTTGACTCGGCCATCCGTTTTGCAGCCCTTCCTGTAGGCGCGGCCAGCAGGAAGGGAAAAGGCTCTTCCTTTTTATAGTCTTTCGGTTCAAGAGAGCAGCCATGCAGCTCGGCATATAATTCAACAATTCCCTTTATAACAGTTGTTTTTCCGGTACCCGGGCCGCCAGTCAGTATCAGCATAGGAGACATAAGAGCTGTTTGAATGGCTTCCTTTTGGGTTGGGGCATACTGAACACCCAAACGTTCCTCCAGATTGCCAAGGGCCAAAAGAAATTCCGACTCCGGGAACTGTTCATCATACTGTGTTTGCTTAAGGATCCGTTTAATGTTTGTTACAAGTCCCTTTTCAGAAAAATATAGGGATGGAAGGTATATCTTTTGGCCTTCAGCCATGATCTTCCCTTCCTCTTCAAGCTTAATCAGTTCATTGGAAATATCCCTGTATTCAATGGTATCACGCTTGTTTTCTTCTAAAAGCTTTTTCACACTTTGCAGAAGAGGTTTTGCTTCAATATAAACATGGCCTGCCTGCATGCTTTCCATTTCAAGTATGTAGAGGCAGGCTGCTTTAATCCGATCAGGATGATTACCTGAAATGCCGATTTGATATCCCAGTTCATCTGCACGGCCAAAGCCGACTCCTTCTATATCCTCAACCAGCCTATAAGGATTGCTTTGGACGACTTCAATCGTCATTTCTTTATACACTTGATAAATTCTCATGGAAAGCTGCGGGCCAAAACCATATTGGTTTAGTGCAATCATGGCTTGCTCAAGGCCCTGATGTTCCATAAGCGTGTCGTAAAGCAATTTTGCTTTTTCAGGTGACAGTTTTGGGACCTTATCGAGAAGAGACGGCTGATTTAGAATGCGTGTAATCGCATCTTCTCCAAGTGTCTCAACGATTTGCTCGGCGGTTTTCTTTCCAATCCCTTTAAATAATTCGCTTGATAAATAATTGGCTACACCCTGTTTGGTCTGGGGAAGATCTTTCCTGTAATGGCTTGCATGGAATTGGACGCCGAACTTAGGGTGATCCTTGAATTCACCGTAGAAAATATAAGTTTCATGTTCATGCATCTTTGGCAGATAGCCTGTAATGACCGCTTCTTTTTCATCATATGAGTCATTCGTTTCATCAACCCGAATGCGTACAACCGTATATAAGTTTTGCTCATTATGAAAGATAGTGACAAGATGTCTGCCTTTTATGAACTTTCCCTGTTCGGCGAAAAGATCCATGGAATCCTGTTTCTCCATTTCCTTATCCCTCCCCATAATACAACTTTTAGCTCAAGTCACTGCCGCCTTTTTCGATCAGCTTTTTTCCATACCCGGCAAGCATATGGTCCGGCTGAATTTCCAGTGCCCTATTAAAATAGGAGAGTGCTTCGTTTTCCTGTTCTTTAAATCCATAAGCTACTCCAAGGTTGTAATAGGCATCTGCATGCTCCGGTTCAATTTCAATGCACTTTTTCATCTGCTGGATTGCTTCATCAATATAATCCAGCTGCGCCAGACATAATCCGTATTGAAAATGTGCTTCGGCATCATTTTCATTCAGTTCCGCACTGCGCTGCAAATAAGGCAAAGCCAGTTTACCCTGGTCAAGGGCTGTTAGGGACATGCCAAGCATAAAGAAGTTATCTCCGGTTTCCAGGCCTTTTCTCAAAGCTGTTTCAAACATCTTTTTTGCTTCGTCAAACTGCTGCAATTCATAATATAAGGTTCCCGCACTATAATAAGCAGCACCCGCGTTTTCATCAAGCCCTATTGCTTTTTCATAAAGCTTCAGCGCTTTTTCGTTTTCACCTACAGCTGATAGCACATTTCCAAAATTAATATAGGAAACAGGATCAGAGGGATTTTCTTCAATTGCTTCCATAAAAACCTTCGCTGCTTCTTCCCATTTTCCTTCTTGCATATATTGAATACCCATTTGGTTCTTATCCATTATTCATCACTCCATTCAAATCAAAGTATAGCATATTTGAATTTTCCATTTCTGCTGACAGCTATTCCCATAATAAAACCCCGATTCTATGTAAGAATCGGGGCCCCGTCTTTTCTTAACCCACATAATCCAGCTGTTTGCCATCTTTGAATATTTTATCAATTGTTCCGCCGCCAAGACACTCGTCTCCATTATAAAAAACAACTGCCTGCCCCGGGGTAACAGCTCGGATTGGCTCGTCAAAAATAACTTGTACTTTTCCATCTCCAAGAATCTGAACCTTTACTCTGCTATCAGCCTGGCGGTATCTGAACTTTGCCGTACATTCAAATTCCTGCGGCTCTTCTGTATGGGAAACCCAGCTGGCATTAACAGCAATAATGGAGTCTGAATAGAGCATTTCATTGTGGAAGCCTTGTCCAACATACAAGACATTCCGCTTCAGGTCTTTGCCAATTGCAAACCATGGTTCACCTGCACCGCCAATGCCCAGTCCATGTCGCTGCCCAATGGTATAATACATCAGGCCATCATGCTTGCCGACAACCTTTCCGTCCATAGTTTCCATGTTCCCAGGCTGAGCTGGAAGGTAATTCCCAAGGAACTCCTTGAAGTTACGCTCACCTATAAAGCAGATGCCCGTGCTGTCTTTCTTTGCTGCAGTTGCCAAACCGGCTTCCTTTGCCAGTTCACGCACTTTTGATTTTTCAATGTCGCCAATTGGAAACATAACTTTTTCGAGCTGATCCTGTGTTAACTGATTCAGGAAATACGTTTGATCCTTATTATCATCAAGGCCTCTTAGCATTCTGTATTCGCCATCCCTGAACTCCACGCGTGCATAGTGGCCAGTAGCCAGGTAGTCTGCGCCAAGGCTCATAGCGTGTTCAAGAAAAGCCTTAAATTTAATTTCCTTATTGCACATAACATCAGGATTGGGTGTTCTTCCTGCCTTGTATTCTTCAAGGAAGTAGGTAAACACCTTATCCCAATATTGCTTTTCAAAGTTGACTGCATAATAAGGAATTCCGATTTGGTTGCATACCCGGATGACATCATTGTAATCCTCTGTGGCAGTACAAACACCGTTCTCGTCGGTATCATCCCAGTTTTTCATAAAAATCCCGATCACATCGTACCCCTGTTCCTTCAGAAGCAGGGCAGCAACAGAAGAATCAACGCCTCCGGACATTCCAACCACTACCCGGGTATCCTTTGGATCTTTTTTCATCTCTATTTCACCTCAATTCTAAACGCTTAGACTTGCATTTTTTTTAATATCCTATCTATTTAGCCAGCCGCTTCACGATTTTGGCTGTATGTTCTGCAGCTCGTTCAGCTTGGTCCTTTGTATTAAAGAGGCCGAAGCTGAAACGGATGGAATTTTGCAGTTTGTCTGATCCTTTTCCAAACATGCTGACAAGGACGTGGGATGGATCGATGGAGCCTGCAGTACAGGCCGACCCGCTTGATGCTGCTATTCCAGCCAAATCAAGATTAACCAGCATGGCTTCAACATTAGTTCCGGGAAAGCTTAAGTTTAAAACATGAGGCAGGGAATAATCAAGTGATCCGTTCAGTTCAAAAACAGCATCTTCCTGCTCCAGTTTATTCATGAACAGCATCTTAAAAGAATGCAGCTCCTCCCGCTTAGTTTCCATCTCCTTCTGAGTGATCCGAACTGCCTCCTGGAAGCCTGCAATAGATGGAACATTTTCAGTTCCCGCCCTGCGCTTCCTTTCTTGTTCACCGCCAAAAAGCCGGGAAGAAAGTTTCACATCAGGATGAGCGTATAAAAAGCCGATCCCTTTTGGCCCATTAATTTTATGGGCGGAGACGGAAAGCAAATCCACTTTCAATTCCTGTACATCAATTTTTTCAAGGCCGTAAGCCTGAACAGCATCAGTATGGAATTTAGCAGGATGCTCCGCCAATAACTCGCCTATTTCCTTAATCGGCTGAAGGGTTCCTATTTCATTATTTCCGTACATGATGGTTACAAGAATGGTATCCTCCCGCAAAGCAGCTTCTACATCCTTTACCGAAACACGGCCATTTGGATCAACAGGCAAATACGTTACCTCAAAGCCCTGTTTTTCAAGTTCTTCACATGCATGCAAAACCGCATGATGTTCAATTTGGGTTGTGATGATGTGTTTGCCCCTATGGCGGGAGGATTCAGCTGTTCCAAAAATCGCATGATTATCAGCTTCTGTTCCCCCGCTTGTAAAAATAATGTCATTGGCTTTTGCACCAATACTGTTTGCTAAAGCAGATCTCGCTTCATCGACAATATGGCGTGCACTCCGCCCGAAATAATGAATGCTGGAAGGATTTCCAAATTCAGATTTCATGATTTCAGTCATCCGTTCAATCACTTCCGGATGCATTGGCGCAGTTGCCGCATGGTCAAGGTATATTCTTTCCAATCTATTTCACCTACTTCATTTCATCCTGCTGTTTGCTTTTTTACATATGAATTATCCCCTGATAAAGGACTAAATATAAAACATATAAGCATCCGATTCGCCAGTATCAGTATGGCTGGCAAGGTCTTCGAGTGTTGTATTATCAAGCACATCTTTCACGGCATCACGAATGCGCATCCACAGTTCTCTCTTTGCAGGCTCTTCATCTTCAATGCCTTCCACCGGGCTGATCGGCCCTTCAAGCACTCTGATAATATCACCGGCAGTAATTTTTGTCGGTTCTTTCCCTAATATATATCCACCGTATGCACCTCGGATGCTTTTTACAAGACCGGCATTCCGTAGGGGAGCTATAAGCTGCTCCAGATAGTGCTCAGACAGATCATTCGTCTGGGCAATCGACTTTAACGATGTAGGACCTTCCCCATGCTTTTTAGCTAATTCAATCATTATAGTTAAACCATAACGGCCTTTAGTAGATATTTTCATCAGCTTGCACCTCTATCCTTTTCTTTAAGCATTTGATTCGCATAAACATCCTTTTCTTTAAGCTTTGCCAAAAATCGGTCAGTTAAAGCCTGGCACTGCGGCAAAGCTGCTCCGACAATCGGCCCGACTGCCAAACTGAGCACAATGGTTCCCCAAAAAACAGGTCCTCCTAGCTGCCATCCAACAGTCAGCACAGCAATTTCCATTAAGGCTCTCACATTTCTAACCTTCCAGCCGGTTTTTGCTGTCAATGCAATCATCAGGCTATCCCTCGGACCGGCTCCGAGCTGCGCCGAAATATATAGCCCCATCCCATAGCAATAAACAACTATGCCAAAACCGAACATGGCTATTTTCCCCGCCAGCCCATTTGGTGTCTGCATAAACGGCAAAAGCAAATATGCGTCAATAAACAGACCAATCAGTATCATATTCAAGAATGCACCGGCCTGTGGAAATTCCTTTGAAATCAGTGCTGCAGCAGCTAATATGAAGATCCCGACAATGATGGACCAGCTGCCTATTGTCAGTCCAAGCTGGTAGTACAGCCCAACATGCAGAACATCCCAGGGAGTTGCCCCTATATCAGCTACTATTAACAAAACAATACCCAGGCTCATGACAAGCAGCCCTGTTAGATACACCATAAACCTGGGACCGATTTGCCCTTTATTTTTCAATAACATGTGCCCAACGCTCCCTGCAAGAACAGCATTAATATATGAAGATTAAATCCTTAGTAATATTATAGACTTTTGACATTATAGCATATTTTAGGAGGAAAAGGAGCGGGCCGGGATTGAACTTAGGACAAAGCAGCCTGTGGCCTAATTGATTTCACTGCAGGAAATGTTATGGTATCTTAGATAGAAAGCGAAAACTTTGTTAAAAAGTGATGGGCAGGGCCTAAGTCTGCCTGCATAAGGCTGGAGTGATAACTTTGAACATTAAACCTCTTGCATTCCGGATGAGGCCGAGAACGATTGATGAAATCATTGGCCAGGAGCATCTTGTTTCAGAAGGAAAAATTATTTATCGCATGGTGCAGGCTAAGCAACTGTCATCGATGATTCTGTACGGACCCCCAGGTATAGGCAAAACTTCGATTGCAAGTGCCATTGCAGGGAGCACCAAATACGCTTTCCGTACCTTAAATGCTGTAACCAACAATAAAAAAGATATGGAAGTGGTAGCGGCAGAGGCCAAAATGTCCGGAAAGGTTATTCTGCTGCTCGATGAAGTCCATAGACTTGATAAAGGCAAACAAGATTTCCTGCTGCCCTATCTGGAAAATGGCAGCATCACTTTAATTGGCGCCACAACCAGCAATCCTTATCATGCAATTAACCCGGCTATCAGAAGCAGGTGCCAAATTTTCGAACTAAAGCCGCTGTCAGCTGATGAAATAAAAAAAGCACTGACAAGGGCATTGCTGGATAAGGAACGAGGTCTTGGCAATAAACAAACTAATGTTACTGATGAAGCGCTGACGCATCTTGCCACCGCTTCAAATGGTGATGTCAGAAGCTCGCTAAATGCATTGGAACTGGCTGTGCTTTCTACAAGAGAAGATGAAGAAGGAATCATCAAGATTGACTTGTCTGTTGCCGAAGAATGCATTCAGCGAAAAAGCTTCACACACGATAAAGATGGAGATGCCCATTACGATGTCTTATCCGGTTTTCAAAAGTCCATCCGCGGAAGCGATGTAAATGCAGCATTGCACTATTTAGGAAGATTAATTGAAGCAGGCGACCTGCAAAGCATAAGCAGAAGACTTTTGGTTATCGCCTATGAAGATATCGGACTGGCATCGCCGCAAGCGGGAGCCAGAACCCTTGCAGCCATCGAAACAGCTGAAAGGATTGGATTCCCGGAAGCAAGGATTCCGCTTGCAAATGCGGTCATTGAGCTCTGCCTTTCTCCAAAATCCAATTCAGCATACACAGCATTGGATTCCGCAATAGCGGATATCCGCGCAGGCAAAAGCGGTGAAGTGCCCGATCACTTGAAGGACGCCCACTACAAAGGAGCAAAGGAGCTTGGCAGAGGCATCGGCTATCTGTATCCTCACGATTATGAAACAGGCTGGGTCAAACAGCAGTACTTGCCTGACAGAATTAAAAACAAGGTGTATTATCAGCCTAAGAAAACAGGCAAATTCGAACAGGCATTAGCATCTGTCTATGAAAAACTCCTTAAATAGCAAAAGGTCCGGCACAATGCCAGACCTTTTGCTATTTGCGCTTTTAAGCTGAAACATCCCTTTTATTAAACACATAAAATGCAAGCACCTGGAAAAGGAGGAAGTATATAAATATAATCATGATGGAAAATCCAATCGTCATCCCGTGAACCATTGGCATTCCTTCAAAATATTGAAGAAGGTCTGTATTGGCAAAAAGGCTATACCTGGCCCAGTCATATTTCATTGCAATCAGCCTTGTAACCTGCCCTCCCATAAACATCAGAAACAGGGAAAGTCCGATCGCCAGCGAGCTATTCCTGAAAACAGCTGAAATCATAAAAGCCATGGTTGCAAGCATAAGCATATTAACGGATTTAAGGCCATAATAAGCTATCAGATGAAGTCCCATGCTCTGTTCTGTCACTGTTCCATTGTAATAATATAAATAAGGAATTGCTTTTTCAGGAAATCCAAAGAGGATTCCGCCAAGAAGTGCTGAATATCCGAAAAGGACGGCAAGTACCATCAGGCCGAATAAAATCACTGTAATATATTTTGCTCCCAGGATTTTAACTCTTTTGATAGGCCTAATCAAAAGAAGTTTGATGGTTCCCCATGTAAACTCACTCGCCACGATTCCCCCGGCAATGATAATCGTAAACAGGCCGGCAAATTCAATCAGCTGAGAGGTATCTGAAACAAATCCCCAGACCGAGTATTCCTGATTCGGTGAAATATCATTCTTAATTCTGTATTCGTTAATGGCAATCTCCCTCTGATACTGTTCCATCATTTCTCTGGGAGCCATTTCCCCCATCTCCTCAAGCTGTTTTTGATAGCTTTCGTTCTGGGTCTGCAGTCCTCTCTTCCATTCCGTATTATCCGGGACAGTCCCCCCGCTTTCCTGATATTTTATAAAGGCGCCTGCAACAGTCGTCATAATTAAAAGAAGTCCGATCATGACATATGTACCCGGCCGCCTAAAAATCTTCATCCATTCATTTTGAATCAGTCCGAGCATCACCTGCACCCCCTTTGTACTCTGTTACTTCCAGAAAACGGTCTTCCAATGTTTTGGTCACTTCACGGACTGCAAATATTTTCATTTCTTCTCCGACAAAAGCTTTTATCATTTCAGGTATGTCTTCCCGGACAAGCGGAAGTATCACGCTATTTTCTGTGAGCTGTACAGGCAAACCAGGCTGTGCACCCTGTAAAATTCTATTTGCTTTTTCAGGATCATCCACTTCTACTTCATAAACCTTTTCTTTCCCCTGTACAAAATCACTGATGTGCTGAACATCAATCAGTTTCCCGTTTTGAATGATGCCGATTCTGTCACACATCATTTCCATTTCAGATAGTAAATGGCTGGAAACAATGACAGCCATTTCTCTTTCTCTCGCAAGCATCCTCAGGTGATCCCGAATCTCCCTGATCCCTGCAGGATCAAGCCCATTCGTAGGTTCATCCAGAATGAGGATTTTGGGATCATGCAAAAGACACTGTGCAAGACCTAGCCTCTGCCTCATGCCAAGAGAGTATGTTCTGACTTTATCATGAATCCGATCCGCCAATCCTACAAGCTCAACCGTTTCATCAATTTTTTCTTTCGTTACACCTTTTGACATTCGTGCATAATGGACCAGATTTTGATACCCTGACAAAAACTTATACATCTCAGGATTTTCTACAATGGCTCCAATATGGGAAACCGCCTTTTCAAAATCGGTTTTGATGCTGCTGCCAAGAATTTTAATGTCTCCGGAAGTAATGCCGATCAAGCCCACCAGCATTCGAATAGTGGTGGTCTTACCTGCACCGTTTGGGCCAAGGAAACCGAATACCTCTCCCTTTTTCACCTCAAAGCTGACAGAATCAATAATCGTTCTTCCTTTTATTACTTTTGTAACGTCCTGTATTTCTACAAGAGTATCCATATAGGTATCCTCCTCCCATCTATTAAAGTCCAGCTCTTTGCAGACGCCTTTAATGTAGGGATTATTATTTGACTTACACTTTGTTATTTTACCTTTCAACAACTGAGAATGGAATATTTTCATCTTTTAGGGTGACGATAAGCCTAACAATCGTATTTTCCAAGGTGGTTAAAAGAATGAAGGAACGGAAAGACTCATGGAAACCGGAAGATGATCAATTACTCGAAGAAACAGTGCTTGAATACACTTCAAACGGGGATACAAAAGCATCAGCTTTTAAGAAGGCAAGTACTGAACTCGGCCGTACAGTTTCAGCATGCCAATACCGCTGGAACACGGTCATAACAAAAAGGGCAGATGATGGATCCCCAAAAACCTTAAGCAATAAAGCAGACAGTCAAACCCATGGCACTGTTCCCCCTTGCAATTTGGCTCAAGTTATAAACTTCTTAAGGAATTTTGCGAAAACACAGCCTGATTCAGAGCAAATGAGGGAAAATAAACGTCTGCACGAAGACCAAGTGCACTTAAAACTTCAAAATGAGCAGTTAACTAGAAGGTTGAAGGATAAAGAAGCGGAATTTAAAAATCAGCTTATGCAATATGAAGAAATGGCAAGCATTCTGAAAGAAGCCGACCAGCTGCTGAAGCATGAATGTAAAGAAGAGAAAAGAGCTGTTCATTGATTGGAGAGACTCCAGGACTTTATATGCGAAAGACCGGCATGCAGCCGGTCTCTTTTCAGTCATTTACACGTGTAATTTTAATATCGCTTAATAGTTCTTTAACTACATAGCTGGCCATGATTAAACCTGCAACTGAAGGAACAAATGCGTTTGAAGATGGCGGCATTTTGGCCTTTCTGATTTCAGCATCATCTTTCCCTACTGTTTTGCGGACATCCTCCCGGATAACGATCGGGCTTTCATCCGAGAATACAACCGGAACGCCTTTTCTGATTCCCTCTTTTCTCAGGCGTGTGCGGATAACCTTAGCGATCGGGTCAGTATGAGTTTTGAAAATATCAGCAATCTGGAACCTGGTCGGATCCATTTTATTTGCAGCACCCATGCTTGAGATCATTGGAATCCCTCTGTTCAAGCATTCCTTCATTAAATGAATTTTATAAGAAATCGTATCGGAAGCATCAACTACAAAGTCGAGACCATAATCAAAGAATTGCTCATAGGTTTCTTCCGTATAAAACATTTTTAAAGCAATTACTTCACATTCAGGATTGATATCCTTGATTCTTTCTTTCATTAAATCCACCTTTGGTTTCCCGACAGTAGATAATAAAGCGATAACCTGTCTGTTTACATTTGTAATATCAACATCGTCTTTATCAACCAGCACAAGCCGGCCAACACCGGAACGCGCCAATGCTTCCGCTGCAAAGGAACCAACTCCGCCTATGCCCAATACTGCAACGGTACTATTTTTCATTTTTTCAAGGCCTTCTTTGCCAATAGCCAATTCATTCCTGGAAAATTGGTGAAGCATATATATATCAACCCCATCAGATGTTATTTAGAAAGCATGTATTATCTTATACCCGATAATGAATATATCATACTTGAATTTTAAAGCAAGTAGTTCTATAGGATTAATGACATTAAGATTTTAAGCAATAATTAAGCCGCAACTTTCTCTCCAATAGTGTTAACAGCACTAAAATATTTAATCCTTATCACATTTCAGCAATAGCTCAGCTCCGGGTATGATCATATTGAACAGGACAACAAAAAATCCATGCTCACAAGCATGGATTTTTACAATCGTATGTACTAAAGAGTCCCAATCGTGCCGTCGCTGTTGATGCCCTCGTTTTGAACCCGCACTCAGCAGGTGGGTGTCCTGTTTCCTGCGTTTGTAAGTCCTCATCCATGAGGCTTTTACGCTACGGGAAAACTCCGGACTCCCGAAGGAATAATGTTGGTCAAAATTTCAGGTTTTACAACGAACACATCAGGACTCTTTATTTATTGATATGATCATATCACACGGTTTCTTCTTTTTCAAGCTGATGAAATGGAGCTAATTTGAACATTTTTATCCATTTTCTTCCTTGAAATTATAGAACTTGCCTTAAAATCAGGAGTTACTTCCCAGTTTATTTTTCTGAAAAATGTGTTTTTTTCACCATTTAATCATTATATAGGAAATTACTCACTTTTTTTCAAATTAAGCGCTAAGTGCAAATCATTAAGCTGGGACTGGCTAACTTCACCAGGGGCTTCTGTTAGCACACAGCTCGCACTGGCTGTTTTAGGGAAGGCAATCGTATCCCTCAGATTCGTTCTGCCAGCCAATAGCATTACAAGTCTGTCTAATCCAAGGGCAATTCCGCCATGCGGAGGAGTGCCATATTCAAATGCTTCAAGCAGGAATCCAAACTGTTCAACAGCTTCCTCTTTTGAGAAGCCAAGCACACTGAACATTTTCTCTTGAACGTCTCTTTCGAAAATACGCAATGATCCGCCGCCAAGCTCGTAGCCGTTTAATACAAGGTCATATGCTTGTGCACGGACTTGAGCAGGGTCTTTATCAAGAAGATCTAAATCTTCTCTGGCAGGCATTGTAAAAGGATGATGGGCTGCATAATAGCGGCCTTCTTCCTCATCGTATTCCAGAAGCGGCCAGTCTGTAACCCAAAGGAAGTTAAACTTGCTTTGATCAATCAGATCAAGCTCTTTTCCAAGCTTTAATCGCAGAGCGCCGAGTGCATCTGCCACAACATTTTTCTTATCAGCCACAAAGAGGAGCAAGTCTCCTGGTTCTACTGACAGAGAAGCATAGAATGCTTTTTGCTCATCCTCAGTCACAAACTTGGCAATCGGACCTTTTAAACCGTCTTCTTCCGCTTTTAACCATGCAAGCCCTTTTGCACCATAAACAGCAGCAAACTCTGTTAGGGCATCAATATCTTTTCGTGAATACTTTCCTGCACCATTTTTTACATTAATAGCCTTAACCTGTCCCCCGGAAGCTACTGCTCCGGCAAATACTTTGAAGCTTGACTCTTTTACTATTTCCGATAAATCCGTCAATTCCATCCCAAAGCGTGTATCCGGCTTATCAGATCCAAAACGGTCCATCGCTTCCTGATAGGTCATGCGCGGGAATGGAAGCTGGACATCCAGGCCCTTCACTTCTTTCATGATCTTTTTCATCATGTTTTCCATCAGGCCGATGATTTCCTCCTGGCTCATAAAACTCATTTCGATGTCGACCTGAGTAAATTCAGGCTGGCGATCTGCACGCAGGTCTTCATCACGGAAGCATCGTGCTATTTGGTAATAGCGTTCAAATCCGCCTACCATTAATAACTGCTTAAAGATTTGAGGTGATTGTGGAAGAGCGTAGAATTCACCCGGATGAACACGGCTTGGAACTAAATAGTCACGGGCTCCTTCCGGTGTGCTCTTCGTTAAGATCGGTGTTTCAACATCAAGAAATCCTTCGCTGTCCAGATAATCCCTCATCGCTTTTGTTACTTGATGACGCATCTTAAAGGTATCAAACATAATAGGGCGTCTCAAATCCAAATAGCGGTATTTGAGGCGGACATCTTCGGAAACATCCGCTTTATCATCAATGACAAAAGGAGGTGTTTTGGCTTCATTGATGATCGTCACTTTCTCTGCTTTAATCTCAATGCGCCCTGTTTCCAAGTTCTCATTGATGGTGCCTTCTTCGCGCGCAATTACTTCTCCCTCTATATCAAGAACAAATTCATTGCGGATCTTTTCAGCTGCTGCAAGAGCTTCAGGGGAAACTTCCGGATTGAATACCACCTGAACAATGCCAGTGCGGTCACGAAGATCCACAAAGATCAGCCCGCCTAAATCCCGGCGCTTTTGTACCCAGCCTTTTAAGCTTACTTTTTCTCCTATAGCTTTTTCCGTTACTTCCCCGCAAAAATACGTTCGCCCAAACATTCTAATTCCTCCCAAATATAAACTGATTTATGATTGATAAAGCTCTGTAAATTTTTCTATAAAAGAATCAAGACCAAGCTCTGTTTGTTCTCCCGATTCCATTGATTTTACATTAATTTTGTTCGCTTTAAGTTCATCTTCACCCAAGACAGCAACAAACTTCGCATTCGACCGGTCTGCCGCTTTAAACTGGGCTTTAATTTTTCTGTCAAGATAATCTCTTTCAGCAGAATATCCTGCCATTCGAAGTTTTTGAAGAAGGCCGACTGTGTAATCCTTTGCTTCCTCTCCAAGGGATACAAGGTAGCAATCAATGTCCTTATTAAGAGGCAGATCCACCTTCTCTGCTTCAAGAGCAGCAATGAATCGCTCGATACTTAAAGCAAAACCTATTCCCGGCGCTTCAGGACCGCCAATTTCCTCAGTAAGGCCATTGTATCGTCCACCGCCGCAAAGAGTGGTAATTGCTCCGAAACCTTCGGAATCACTCATAATTTCAAAGGCCGTATGATTGTAATAATCCAGGCCGCGAACAAGATTTGGATCGACAATAAAGTCAATATCCAGGTTCTTTAAATACTTTTGAACCTTCTCAAAGTAGGCTTTTGAATCATCATTTAAATAATCAATGATGGATGGAGCAGATTTCATAAGCTCATGTTCACGGTCCTGTTTACAGTCCAGGATGCGCATTGGATTTTTTTCAAGGCGATTCTGGCAATCCTGGCAAAACTCCCCGATCCGCGGCTTGAAGTGATTGACCAGAGCCTCTCTGTGTGCAGATCGGCTTTCTTTATCTCCCAGGCTGTTCACAATCAATTTAAGCTTTTGCAGGCCCATGCTTCTATAAAGTGACATTGCCAGTGCGATAACTTCCGCATCAATTGCCGGATCCGCGCTGCCGATCGCTTCGACGCCGAATTGGACAAACTGGCGGAAACGTCCTGCCTGGGGGCGTTCATAACGGAACATTGGGCCCATATAATAAAGCTTTACAGGCTGGCTCGCATCACCGTACATTTTATGTTCAACGAATGACCTTACAGCAGAAGCTGTTCCTTCAGGACGAAGTGTCAGGCTTCGTCCGCCACGGTCTTCAAACGTGTACATTTCTTTTTGAACAATATCCGTCGTGTCTCCAACACTGCGCAGAAATAATTCTGTATGTTCAAAAATAGGTGTTCTGATTTCACGATATTGGAATTTCTCACAAAGTTCCCTGGCCTTTTCTTCTATCAATTGCCATTTTTCAACTTCCCCCGGCAAAATGTCCTGCGTTCCTCTTGGTATTCGGATAGACATGAAAATTACCTCCTAATGCAAAATGATAACTATGTATAATTTATTGATCCTTACGCTTTAGCCTATAAATCAGCCATGATCGAAAGCATCGCCAAAATAAAAAAACTCCCGCCTCCTTGTATATTAAATACAAGGGACGAGAGCTTGGTTTTCCCGTGGTGCCACCCTAGTTGAAGCCGATAAATAGACTTCCTCTTTTACAGTTAACGCCTGTTAACGTTCAGCTCCTACTAAAGATCACGCCTTTTTCAGAGAGAAACCTACGAAGTGTTCTTTCGTTAAATCATCATGTGAGAATGCTTTCAGCCGGGCGGCACTCTCTCTCTTTTCATGTGGGGTTTAACTACTCTTCTCCATCAATGGTTTATCGAAAAGCAGAAACGCCTTGGTCAGGCGCTTCAGCTAGACATTTAATTGTATTTGTCATTTTATTTATATTATAATACGGAGCATTTTCATCAATGTCAAGACTAAAAACATGTTATGATCGTTCCAGCTTTTTTTTCAGTTTCCTGACATCCTTGAGAGATAGTCCAAACTCTGATGCGAGTTCAATCATGTTTGAGTTTTGTTCTCTTTGTATAAAGTCATGAAAATCTACCCCGAACAGCTGATTTTCACCGGATTGTGCAGACATCCCTTTTTCTCCAAATCTCATAGTGCTCACCCTTTTTATTTAGTCTGTTCTATTATTTCCATTTTCAGATGAAATGTTTCATAACAGGACAAATTTTATTCCAGCTAAAAATGATTGCTGATTAACCGATATTAGAAGGGAAATTGCACAAGATGCAGAAGTATTCTAGGACCAAAGTTATCTTGACTGCCGGCACCTTGTTTGTTTTTCTTTTAATAAGGATTTAATTATGAAAGGAGGCGGCCTGTTGAAGAAAAGAAAATCACTTATTCTCGTAATATGTCTTATGCTTTTGGCTGGCATAACACAGGAGGAAACACAGGTTAAAGCTGAAAATAGTTCTGTAACAATCACTACAAATAATCTTAACGTACGTCAAGGCCCAGGCTTAAGCTACCCCATTCTGGGACAAGCCCAGAAAGGAGATCACTTTAACGTTCTTTCCAGTGAAGGAGATTGGATTAAAATTAATTTCCAGGGTGAAGACGGCTATGTGGCCAGCTGGCTTGTTTCCGATATGACCACCAATCAGACAGGAGAAAAAGCAGTTAGTACAAATTCCCAGGCAATTATCACAACAGATGGCCTGAGGGTGAGAAAGGGACCTGGTACAAGTTACGGTGTTCTGGGGACTATACAGAAAGGAACAGCCTATAAGGTCAAGAGTACAGAAGGAAGCTGGGTTAAGCTCCAAACACCTTATGGAGACGGGTGGGTCGCAAATGAATTCGTCCAATACAGCGGCAGCAAAAAGAAAAATTCACTAAGCAGCAGCAAAACCGGGAAAATCACAGCAAACTCCCTAAATGTGAGAAACAAGCCATCGCTTCAAAGTGACATCATCGGCAAACTAAATTCGGGGGAGACAGTAGCTGTTCTTTCTCAAAATGACAGCTGGACAGAGATCGCTTTCTCGGGCAATACCGGGTGGATCAGCAGCCAATATATTGCTGTTCAATCCTCACCATCAGAAAGCAAACCAAAGCAGTCAGCAGCCGGGAAATCCGGCACTGTTACAGCAACCTCTTTAACCGTTAGAAATAAAGGATCGTTAAAGGGGAAAGCAATTGGTTCTGTTACAAAAGGCCAGACTTTTCCTATTCTTGAACAAGCTGATAATTGGGCAAGGATAGAGTATCAGCCTGGTTCTTATGGATGGGTGGCAAGATGGTTCATAGACATAGCAGCCGAGAAGCATTCCGGCTCTTCCCAGCAAAGTGTAAACGGCAGTTCAGCAATTATATTACATAACGGATCAAATATTAGAAAAAAAGCGGGCACCCAGTCATCTGTCATTCACAGGGCAAATAAAGGGGATAGCTTTGAAATTATCAGTCTGAATAACGATTGGTACGAAATTCGCCTGCCAAACGGCGGGCACGGTTTTGTTGCCGGATGGATCGTCACCGTTGAGGGATCTGCACCTGCTATAACTAAGCCTGGGGCTGAAAAACATCTGAAAAATAAAACAGTTGTCCTTGATCCGGGTCACGGAGGCCGGGATAACGGGACCACAGGAGCCAGAGGGACCCGTGAGAAGGATATTACGATCAGAACCGCTCAATTGCTTGCCGAAAAACTAAGGACTGCGGGAGCCAATGTCATTCTGACCAGGAACGGAGATACCTATTTGCCGCTTCCTTCCAGAGTAGGCATTTCACATTATCATAATGCAGATGCTTTTATCAGCATTCATTATGACAGCACGCCAGATCGGACTGCAAGAGGAGTGACTACCTATTACTATCATTCTTTTCAAAAGGAACTTGCAGCCAATATTCACTCCAATGTAACAGCAATGACCAACCTGAGAGATCGGGGCTATAGAGTCGGAGATTACCATGTAGTAAGAGAAAATAAACGCAATGCTGTACTGATTGAACTTGGATATCTGAGCAATCCGGCTGAAGAAGCCCTAATTGCCTCTGCACAGTATCAGCAATCAGCCGCTGCAGGAATTTATCAGGGACTTGCCCGCTATTTTAAAAATTAGCAAAAGCCCCGGCACCCAAATGGGATGCCAGGGCTTTTTGCATTATTAAAAACCTTACTTGCTTTCTAATATTAACGTTACGGGTCCATCGTTGATTAATTGAACATCCATCATGGCTCCGAATTCACCTGTTTCTACTTTCAGACCATTAGCTTCTAAAAACCGGTTAAAAGCATCGTAGATTTTCACAGCATGCGCAGGGCTTGCCGCTTCCATGAAATTGGGCCGTCTGCCCTTTCGGCAATCTCCATATAAAGTAAACTGGGAAACCGAAAGAATTTCACCTTCCTGATCGAGCAGTGATAAATTCATTTTGCCATTTTCATCTTCGAAGACGCGAAGATTGGCAATCTTATCAGCCAGAAAAGCCGCGTCCTCTTCCTTATCTTCATGGGTGATTCCAACGAGCAAAACAAACCCCTTTTTGATGCTTCCGACGGTTTTTCCGTCCACCTTTACACTGGCTTCTTTGCTTCGCTGCACTACAACACGCATTCTATCTGCTCCCTTTAGTTCATAATCCTTCTTACTGCATAAATATCAGGAATTTGTTTGATTCGTTCCACAACCTTTTGCAGGTGGCTGACATTGTGTATGGCAATGGACATATTAATTGTTGCTGATTTATTGCGGTCCGAACGTCCTGATACGGCTGAGATATTGGTTTTCGTTTCATTAACAGCCTGAAGGACCTCGTTCAATAATCCCCTGCGGTCATAACCGGTAATTTCAATTTCAACATTATATTCTTTCCGATCATTTAGGGCTGTTTCCCACTCAACTGGGATGAGCCTTTGTTTTGCATCATCCGTTTCTATATTAGGACAATCATCACGGTGTACAGAGACTCCTCTGCCCTTTGTAATAAAACCGACGATTTCATCTCCCGGGACAGGATTACAGCAGCGGGAAAGGCGAATCAGCAGGTTATCAATACCTGAAACCCGGACACCGGATTCACGTTTTTTTGCAGATGGAAAAGTCTTCAGTTCCGAAACAGCATTTGTAATATCTGAGGTTTGTTCGAGATCGCGTTTCTTGCGCCATTTTTCTGTCAGTCTGTTGGCTACCTGAAGTGCCGTTACCCCGTTATAGCCAACGGCGGCATACATATCTTCCTCTGTGGCAAAATTGAATTTCTCTGCGACCCTTTTAACATTATCAGATGTCAAAATTTCCTTCAGGTCAAAATCCATATTGCGAATCTCCCGCTCAACAAGCTCTTTCCCTTTTTCCACATTCTCTTCTTTTCGTTGCTTTTTGAAGAAAGTCCGGATCCTATTTTTTGCCTGTGAAGTCTGAGCAAGCTTCAGCCAATCTTTGCTAGGTCCATAGGAATGCTTGGATGTCAGAATTTCGATGATATCGCCGGTCTTCAATTTGTAATCAAGCGTGACCATTTTCCCGTTGACTTTGGCACCGATTGTCTTATTTCCAATTTCCGAGTGAATACGGTAAGCAAAGTCAATTGGAACGGAGCCGGAAGGAAGTTCGATGACATCCCCTTTAGGAGTAAATACAAACACCATATCGGAAAACAAATCGATCTTCAGTGATTCCATGAACTCTTCAGCATTTGCAGCATCATCCTGAAACTCCAGAATTTCACGAAACCAGGTCAGCTTCTCCTCAAAAGAAGAGCCCTCATTCACTCTTTTTCCTTCTTTATAAGCCCAATGGGCAGCAATACCAAACTCTGCAATTCTGTGCATATCCATGGTACGGATCTGGACTTCCAGCGGGTCACCTTTTGGCCCGATAACCGTAGTATGAAGAGATTGATACATATTCTGTTTAGGCATGGCAATATAATCTTTAAAACGGCCGGGCATCGGTTTCCAGCATGTATGAATAATCCCGAGAACCGCATAGCAATCTTTAATGCTGCTTACAACAATGCGTACAGCAAGCAGATCATATATCTCATTGAATTGCTTATTTTGAAGCGCCATTTTTCGATAGATACTGTAAATATGCTTAGGGCGGCCGGATATCTCTGCTTTAATTGAAACCTCTGACAGTCTGCCCCGCATGACATTGATAACATCATCTAAATACTCTTCCCGTTCCGCTCTTTTTTTCTTCATCAGGTTCACAATCCGATAATATTGCTGCGGATTCAGATACCTTAGAGCCGTATCTTCAAGCTCCCACTTAATCTTTGAAATTCCAAGCCTATGGGCAAGAGGCGCAAAAATTTCCAGCGTTTCGTTTGATATGCGGCGCTGCTTTTCAGCTGGCAGATGCTTAAGTGTCCGCATATTATGAAGACGGTCAGCAAGCTTGATTAAGATTACACGGATGTCCTGAGCCATCGCCACAAACATTTTCCGATGATTTTCAGCCTGCTGCTCTTCCTGTGATTTATATTTAATTTTCCCCAGTTTTGTTACACCATCGACAAGCATTGCCACTTCTGAATTGAAGGCTTCCTCGATATTCTCTAATGAGACTTCGGTGTCTTCAACCACATCGTGAAGAAAGCCGGCAGCAACCGTTGATGGATCCATCTCCAGATCAGCAAGGATGCCTGCCACTTGAATTGGATGGATAATGTATGGTTCACCGGACTTTCTATATTGTTCACGGTGGGCATGCTTGGCAAACTCATACGCTTTCTTTACAAGCTCTGCATGCTCATCGTTTAAATATTCTTTTGCTCTGTTGATGACTTGCTCGGCGGTCAGAACTTGATCGTTCGCCATGGAATCACCTTTATCTCCCTAAATTTTATGCATTTGCATAATATAATAATTTTGAAATTGGATTTACAACAAGTTATAAAAAAAATTAATATTGCTACTATTATCGAAAAAAAAAGGGAAGATGTAAAGGGATAGACTGTTATTTTTATGGGAATAACAAAAATTTTGTCGTTTTTTGTCCGAATTTCATTATTGTTTTTCCATAAATGGTTTTGGAAGCACTTTATAATCTATTTTCACAAATAAATAAAAAAGAGCGCCATTTCATCTGGCGCTCTCCTGGTATGAAAAAATTAATACTGCATCAATGTCAAAATATCGTAATCGTCAAGCTTTTTGCGGCCGTCAAGGTATGTTAATTCGATAAGGAATGCAATGCCTGCCACTACTCCGCCAAGTTCTTCAACCAGCTGGATAGTTGCATCAATTGTTCCGCCTGTCGCAAGGAGGTCGTCAGTGATCAGAACTCTTTGTCCAGGTTTGATGGCATCTTTATGAATGGTTAAAACATCTTTTCCATATTCCAGGCCATAATTAACCTTGACTGTTTCACGGGGAAGTTTTCCTTCTTTGCGGACAGGGGCAAAACCTACACCTAATGAATAAGCAACAGGGCATCCGATGATGAATCCACGCGCTTCCGGGCCAACAACCAGGTCAATTTTCTTTTCACGGGCATATTCAACAATTTGGTCAGTCGCATATTTATACGCTTCACCGTTGTCCATAAGTGTTGTAATATCTTTAAATTTTATGCCTGGCTTCGGCCAATCTTCCACAATTGTTATATACTGTTTTAAGTCCATTTTTCTTCCTTTGCCTCCTCAAGTTTTACAGCCCCTTGCATAGCTTCATCAAACCAGTCTTTGAGCTGCTGAAAGGATGAATAGAGCAAATCGCTCTCAAGAGTGTATTGTGTCTGTTTAAGCTGATAAGTTCGCGAATCAGCTAAATCACGTTTAACAGATGTATTATTTAACGAAATGACACCATTATTTATTTTAACAAAATCCAATTCAAAAAACACTTGAGACATAAAATCTACCGTTTCCCTGCTCCAGCCCTTATGCTTGGCTATGTCATTTCCATGACGCCTGATATCGATCGAGCCTTTCTTAGCAATCAGGGCAAAATACCACTTAAAATGATCTCTTGTTGGAATAGTGCTGAAATAATCACTGTCCTCTTTATAAAAATGAGCATAAATTCTGGCAGGTTTTTTTCCAGAGAATACATGACCAAGCATTTCCTTTGAAGGCGGCAAATCAGCAAGCACAATGTTTGAGCCTTCTAGTTTTATAGCTTCAGCATCCTCTTCAGATGTTATTTTCACCATGTTTTCCCCTGCATATGTCCTGAACTTGGATATATGTTCCTCATTAAAAAATATCCATGTTGTGTTTTCCAAAGGAATGACGCTTTGAAGCCTTTCGAGCCGCTTTAAACTCCGGATATCGAATAGCTGCCAGGAGTTCACTGCCATATCCTGCAGGAAGATTTGCGGTTTTTTAATATTATTCCATTCATTAATGGATAATTCGCCAATAACCGATAGCTTGGAATATGGTGAAATATGCTCATGCAAATGTCCGAGGCCAAAGCCTATCCCATCAAGGGAAGATCCATCATTCTCGATGGTGATCTTTATATGAGTTTGATCAGATCCGATTTTTCTCATAGCGGCAATATTGGCATCTTTTATCATGACTTTCGGTTTTGGATTTCCCATTCCAAATGGAGCGAGCAGATGCATTTCTTCAATAGAAGAGAGGCTGATATCTTTTAGATGGAAGACACCATCAATGCTGGTTACGGGAATAAAATCTTCCTCGGTCAGCTGTTCATTTGCAAAAGTATTCAGTCTATCCCTGAGGTCATCAACCGATTCAATTGACAAGGTCATTCCTGCCGCCATTGGATGCCCTCCAAAGTGAGGAAGGATATCCCGGCATTCAGAAAGATTTTTGAACAGATCAAAACCTTCTATACTTCTTGCTGATCCCTTTGCCAGCCTTTTTTCACTGTCATAACTGAGAACAATGGCCGGGCGGTAAAACTTTTCAACAAGCTTCGAAGCTACTATTCCGATTACACCGGCATTCCAGCCTTCTTTGCCTACAACAATTACTGAATTCTCACTGATTGGAAAATTTATTTCGACCTCTTTAACCGCTTGTGCTGCAATGTCATTGACAATAGCTTGCCTTTCCTTATTTAACATTTCAATTTCTTCGGCAATGGCTTGTGCTTCATATGGATCTTTTGTCAGGAGCAAATCCACTGCAGGATCCGCACTTTCAAGCCTGCCGGCCGCATTGAGTCGAGGCCCGATTGTAAACCCGATTGTTTCTTCACTAATGGATGGAAGTTCGATTCCTGCCGCTTTAAACAAGGCATTCAAACCTGTATTCTTAGTTGATTTCAGCTTTTGAATCCCGCGCTTGGCAATAAGCCTGTTCTCTCCTGTTAAAGAAACAAGGTCGGCAATTGTGCCAATAGCAGCTATTTCCAAAAGGTGTTCTGGCATTTCACCATACAGCGCATGTGCAAGCTTAAAGGCTACTCCAACACCAGCCAGTTCCCGGAATGGGTAACTGCTGTCCGGATGCTTAGGATGCACAATTGCCCATGCCTCAGGAAGCTCCGGGCCAGGCTCATGATGATCTGTAATAATCAAATCCATTCCAAGCTCTTTTGCAGCCTTTGCTTCGTTTACGGCCGAGATCCCTGTATCTACAGTAATAATTAAACGGATGCCGGTATCAGCGGCATGTTCAAAAGCCGGGATATTTGGTCCATAGCCTTCAGTAAATCGATTCGGTATATAGAATTGGACGTCAGCACCGAGATCTCTAAGTGCCATCATCATGACAGAAGTGCTTGTCACTCCATCCGCATCATAATCACCAAAAATTAAGATAGGTTCCTGTTTTTCAATTGCTTCTTTTATTCTGGAAACAGCTTTTTCCATATCTGTCATTAAAAAAGGATCATGAAATTCGTGGTCTTTATCGAATAAAAAATACCGTGCTGAATCAACGGTATCCATTCCGCGATTCATTAACAGCGATGCTGCAAGAGGAGCAATGTTCAATTCCTTTGAAAGCTGCTGCACCTTATCCTCCTGTGTTTGCCGAACAATCCATCGCGTTCTTGAATGTAACATACGTTCACCCCTCAGCTTATTAATTATACAAGAGGGGGACATGTGTTTCAATAAGTTAAAATCGGGATATTCCATACAGATTTGGAAAGAAAGATATTAATTGCCTGTCACCTTTTGCGGGCAAAAGAAAAACTTGAGCAAAAGCCCAAGTCTGCTTTATTTTAATGTATATCCCTATCCAGCTCTTTTTCAACTTCTTCGTTATCGGCATTATCCTTTGCCGCATTTCCTGAATTCAGCTTTTCATTTTCCTTTTTTAGTATTTTCACTTTCCTTTGGAGTGAGTAGATTCGAACAAGGCCAACAGAACCGACAATCAGTCCTCCCATAAGAACTGATCCTAAAATTACAAGAATGAGCGGCCACTGGCTTTCCCCAAACAAGTAGTTTACCGTTACATTATCAACATTGATTACTGCAAAAATAGCAACTATTAGTGCAAATAAAAAACCAAATAATAAAGCCCATTGAAATTTCATACAATCCTCTCCCAAATAAATTCTCTAATTTATGCGCTCTTCCCTATAAGGATTAATGTGCACAAATACATTTTGCACATTTTCCAAACCAAGCAGTTTGCGTTTCACTTCTTTACCCACCCGATGGCCAGCCTCAACAGTCATATTCGGATCCACCGAAACTTTAATATCTACAATTACATAATGTCCGTGTTCCCTGGCGTGCAATTCATCAATCCTCTTAACCTGTTCAACTGATTCAGCAGTTTTGCGCATCTCAAGTGTATCTTCTTCATGAAGAACATGATCAAGTGTGCTATGAATAGATTCTTTACCCAGCCGCCATGCCATCTGGAGAATCATAATGGAAACAATGAGGCCAGCAACAGGATCTGCATACTCAAGCCATTCGATCCCCATTCTTCCGCCAATAATCGCACATCCAATGCCTATTAAAGCTGCAATTGATGAATATACATCTGAACGGTGTTCATAGGCATTTACAATTAAAGCATCACTGTTAAGTTTCTTTCCCAAATTATACTTATAACGAAACATTGCTTCTTTCACAATGATAGAAACCAGCACTGCCGCAATCGCAATTGCTTTTGGAGGTTCAATTGGCGAAAAAAATGACTCAAATGATGATTTGCCGATTTCAATTCCCACTAGGAACAGCAAGACCGCAACAATTATGGCTGCAATCAATTCAGCCTTTCCATGACCATATGGGTGATCCTCATCCGGCGGCTGTTTTGCAGCTCTAAGCCCCAAATATACAGCAAAGGACCCGGCTACATCTGAAGCAGAATGGACCGCATCCGCCACGAGCGCTTTACTCCCTGAATATACGCCTATCGCCCATTTGATGGCAGCAAGAATAATATTGCCCACGATGCCAATTATAGCTGCAAATTCAGCTTTCTTAAAACGATCGTTATTTTCCAAAGCGATACTTCCTTCCTCCCTGAACTTGTTTTTAGTTTATCCTATTTCCAGGAATCATTAACCTTATTTGTAAAATAGACGGCATTAAGTTTTTCAGTTTAATAAAAAAACTCAGGCATTCGCCTGAGTTTTTAAAAGTATTATACTTGAGGTTCGTCACTGACTTTGCGTTTTTCTTTAACGGTATTAATAACGCCTTTTTCTTTCAGTTCTTTGCCTTTCCATACTGCCCACAACTGCGCAGCAAGGAATATAGAAGAATAGGTACCTGCAATTAAACCGATCAGAAGTGCAAAGGAGAAATTTCTGATTGACTCACTTCCAAACACCAATAGCGCAACGACAGTAAATACAACAGTTAAAACAGTATTCACAGAGCGGCCAAGCGTTTGGCGAAGACTTTTGTTTACAACATCAGCAATATCTTCGAATGATTTGAGCTTTTTCTTTTTCTGCATATTTTCACGCATCCGGTCGAACGTTACAATGGTATCGTTGATCGAATAACCGACTACTGTCAGCACTGCCGCAATGAAGGTAATGTCCACTTCAAGACGCGTGAAGCTAAATACAGCAATGATAAAGAAAGCATCATGAAGCAGCGCGAGAACTGCCGGTATGGCCATCTTGATCTCAAAGCGAATGGTTACATAGATGATAATGCCTACAGAGGCTATGGCAAGAGCCTTCAGTGCATTTTTAGCGAGCTCTTTTCCTACAGTCGGTGAAACAGTGCTGACATTCGGAGCTTGGCCGAAGTTTTCATGAAAATGAGTTTTAACTTCTGCTATTTCATCTTTAGTTAAAACATCTTTAAATCTAGCAACACCGATGTCTTTATTATCACCAGAGATGACAATATCATCCGTCTCAATTCCAAGCGCTGATAATTCAGCTTGAAATTTTTCTTTTGTTAAAGGTTCACTTGCCTGCTGCTCAATGCGGGTACCGCTGACAAAATCGATTCCTAGATTTAAGCGGAAAATAGAAACAACAATGATTCCTACTGCAATTAATACAGCAGATAGAATAAAAAACTTCTTGCGGTTCCCTACAAAGTCAAATTTATCGAACTTGGTCGGCAAATCAAGTGTATCGTAATTTTCAGCAATATTTTTGATCTCACTTTTCTTAACGCCAAACCAGCCTGGCTTTTTATTCAGAGCTTTACTATGGACCCAAAGACCCATAAGAAGCCTTGTACCGTAAACAGCAGTAATAAAGCTTGCCAGGATGCTTATAATAAGCATGGTAGCAAATCCTTTTACAGAGCTTGTCCCATACAGGAATAAAACGGCTGCTGCTAAAATGGTTGTGATATTTGCATCAAATATGGTCGAAAGTGAGTTTTTCTCACCAGCCTGGAAAGCTGATTTGATTGTCCTGCCCACTTTTATTTCTTCGCGGATTCTCTCATAGGTTATGATATTTGCATCAACAGCCATACCAACACCCAGAATGAGCGCAGCAATACCAGGAAGCGTCAATACGCCATTCATCCAGTCAAATACGAGTAAAATCAGATAAATATAGAAAGATAAAGTAACTGTCGCTATAATACCAGGGAAACGGTATACCGCAATCATGTAGATAAATATAATGGCAATTCCAATGATACCGGCAAGAATAGTCGTTTCCATTGCCTGCTCACCGAATTTCGCACCTACAGATGTCGAATAAACTTCATCGAGCTGTACAGGCAGGGAACCGGCATTCAATAAATCCGACAGTGTCTGTGCTTCTTCTATCGTAAAGTTCCCAACAATGGACACGGTATCCTGATTAAAGATCTGGCTTACCTGTGGAGCAGATAAGTATTTTGGATCTTCTTTTGCTGATTCTGCCTGGAATGAATCCTGGCCATCTTCAAAATCAAGCCAAATGACAAGCAGGTTATTTGGCGCTCCCATATTGACAATTTTTTGAGTTACATCTTTAAATTTGCTTGCACTCTTCAGCTTTAATGAAACACTTGGCTTTCCGTTTTCATCGAAGGTCTGCTTTGCTCCATTTTCAGCAAGGTCTGAACCATCCATCATCAATTGATCATTTACATCCCTAAATGATAAATTAGCTTCTGTGGACAGAATTTCCCTTGCCTTATTCTGATCTGTTACACCAGCAAGCTGAACACGGATCCTCTTATCTCCCTCAATCTGGATATTCGGCTCACTGACTCCAAGTACATTGATCCGCCTATCCAGTGCTTCGGCAGTACTGGCAAGGACTGCTTTATCAACCTTCTGGCCATCTTTTGGCGTTACCTCATAGAGGACCTCAAACCCGCCCTGCAAATCAAGTCCAAGCTTAATATTTTTTAAGATGTTATTTGTCGTTGCACCTGCTAAGCTTCCCAATAATACAACAATCAGGAAAAAGGCAACGATACGGCTGCGCTTTACCATTATGAATAAATCCTCCTTAGCTATCGCCCGGTATTTGAAATAACCACATCAGCATCTGATGCATTATTTGCCATACAGGCATGCGTCGGAAAGCTGCATAGCTGTTAAGCAGCCTCCCGTTATAAGACTTTCGTTTGAACCCTAGCCGGCTTTTACCATTCGTTCTTAAATTTCAATCTATGTATGAACAATGACATGAAAAAGACCGTTTACTCCGCTTTTCATTATGAAACAGATTGTAAAACCTGTCAATTTGTCTTATATCATGTTAATTTTTGAAAAAAATGGAAATATAATTACTTTAATAGTTCCCTTCTTTCTTTTTCATTATCGAAAGCAAAGTCTGTCTCTTTAAAAGCCTCGATGGTAGCATAGTGAATGTATTCACTCACTTTTACCTCCATTATTTCTTCCACAATTTCAAATAGCCTGACATTTTCTTTTGGCTTTTTCCACTTTTTCTTTGTCAGGAATCCCCAGAGCTCCTGCTCAGTCACTCTTTTATAGCCCAGCAGCCGAAATTCATCCAGTTTGCTTTCCAATGCAGGTTTTACCGTAGTGCGAAAATAATCATATTCATGGCCGATTTTCACTTTCAGCCGCCTCCCCGCCATTATTCACATGGAAATTATGATAGCTTGTCATGCTTTGTCCTCTATCTTGCATATAGATAATTGTATATGATAATACCCATTTTGAGAAGGCAGGGAGTTGAATGTCCAAATTTCTGAAAGGTACCATGATCCTGCTTGCTGCAGGCCTGGTGACCAGGGTCCTGGGCTTTATAAACAGAATTGTCATTGCCCGATTTATTGGCGAAGAAGGCGTTGGCCTTTATATGATGGCTTTTCCCACCATGATTCTTGTCGTCACCATCACACAGCTTGGGCTGCCGGTTGCAATTTCTAAGAATGTGGCCGAGGCGGAGGCAAGGGGAGATACAGCAAAAATCAAGAAAATATTAGTTGTTTCCTTAGCGACGACTATCTCACTTTCAATTGTTTTCACTCCTGCTTTAATTTTGCTTGCTCCATTATTATCAGATACACTCTTTACTGATGACCGCACACAGCTGCCATTGATGGCAATCGCTCCTATCGTGCCGATCATTGCAGTTTCTTCTGTCATCCGGGGTTATTTCCAGGGCAGACAGAATATGAAGCCTGCTGCCTATTCCCAGATGATTGAACAGATAGTCCGAATCAGCCTGATCGCTTTGATGACAAAATCATTTCTGCCATACGGAATTGAGTATGCGGCAGCAGGAGCCATGCTGGCAGCTGTCATTGGAGAGCTTGCATCATTGCTTTATTTAATGACCACATTTAAGCTTAAGAAGAAATTCAGAGTCAGGAAACAATTTTTTCAATTTGTTTCTTCCGGAAAAAGTACATTTAACGAATTGATGACCGTTGCCCTTCCAACGACAGGCAGCAGAATGATCGGTTCAGTCGCCTGGTTTTTTGAACCGATTGTGGTAGCCCAGAGTCTTGCACTTGCAGGGGTGGCGGCAGCGGCGGCTACAAAGCAATATGGTGCTCTTACCGGCTTTGCCATGCCTCTTCTAATGCTTCCATCGTTTATTACTTATTCTTTGTCAACATCTCTTGTTCCGGCTATCAGCGAAGCAAATTCCCAAAATAATATGCGCCTGATCGAATACCGGCTTCAGCAGGCACTCCGGTTTGCATTTATTACGGGCGGCCTGGCAGTGGTGGTTCTTTATGTCCTTTCCGATCAATTGATGGAAGTAATGTACGGCTCCTCAAGCGGTTCTCATTTTATTAAATTGATGGCCCCATTTTTTCTGTTTTATTATTATCAAGGACCTCTTCAGGCAACTTTACAGGCATTAAATCTGGCCCGTGCCGCAATGATCAACAGCCTGATTGGCGCTGTCGTTAAAACGGCAGTCATCTTTCTTCTTGCCAGCCAGCCTGCATTTGGCATCAATGGTGTTGCGATGGGAATTCTCACCGGCACAGTCCTGGTGACAATGCTTCACTTTGCAACCGTACTGAAAGCTATTTCGTTTACTTTTTTCGTCAGGGACTATCTAAAGACGTTTATTGCCATGTTTTTGTCAGGAGGCATTGGCTTCTGGATGCTCAGAGATTTACTTTCGCCTGACTTGAATACAGCAATAAGGGTTATTGTGATTTCTTCCGCCATCACTGCTGCATATATAATTTTCTTATTATTTTTTAAGCTCATTAAAAAGAATGATTTAATTCGGATTCCATGGATTGGCAGGCTGTTATCAAGGTTTGCATTTAGATAAATTGCCTTTATCAGCAGGGTCAGCTCAACAACTGGCATATCTTGAGCTGACCATTAATTTATTTCCTTTCGTCAAGCAGATCTACATAAAATTGGCCATTTTCATAGCTGCAGAATGATATATTGGATAACTCTTTATACCCCTCTTTTCTAAGCTCCTGACGCAGCCAAAAGTCACTTTTATTTATCGTTTCCAAATTAGTTTTCTGAATTGTGCCATCTATAATTAGAGGGATCGTAATCCCCCCCTCTTTGCTGTCCTTTTTTTCAAACACTGATAAAGTACCGGAAGATTCAAGGATGGCAAATTCAACATCAGAGATTTTGGCAATATCTTTTTCTCTTAACTGCAGGAGCAGGTCATCAAAGTTATACCGCTGTTTCCGCATGGCATTTTCATCAATTTTTCCTTTATTAATAATAATGGTCGGTTTGCCATCAACGACATCCCTGAACGTTTTGCTCTTCAGGGAAAATAGGGCCAGCACAATCTGCACAACCATCAAAAGGAGCATCGGCAGCACATTCTTTAAGATTTCTGAATCAGGAGTTTCAATCGCCACTACTGCAAGTTCAGCAATCATGATATAGACGACTAAATCCAGGATGCTTAATTCACCAATTTCTCTTTTGCCCATTAGTCTAAAAATGAGAAGAATGACTGCATAGAGAAATAATGTTCTTCCTACAATGATTAGATATTCTTCCACTTTTACAGCACTCCTTTTGATGCAATCCTTTATATCCTGCCGCATATTGGAACTTTTATGATTTTATCAGATTTTTTCTTTGAACATTTTCGATTCTATTTTTTCATTGTGTGAATATGCTTGTACTAAGGATTAAGCTGAATAGCCTCTGGGTAAAAGCTGTTCCTATTTACTGATTCAGAAGGGAGAGGATCAATATAGAAGAGTCAAAGAACTTCGGGAGCGCCGTACTTTATGGAATTATCGCCATTTTTGCCATTGCTGTAGCGGGCAGTCTCGTTTTTTCACTGCTGCTGCGGTTTACCTCGCTGCAGGAGTCTTCCCTGCAGTATATTATTACTGCTGTTTCGTTTGTTTCTCTTTTTGCGGGCGGGTTCATATCCGGAGGTAAAGGGAAGCAAAAAGGCTGGCTGCTTGGAGGCTTGACCGGCCTAATTTACTCAATTGTTATTTTTCTATTTCAATATTTGGGACATGACAGTTTATTTGATATGGAGCAAATGATATACCACACCTGTTTCACGCTGACAGCGATGATGGGCGGTATATTGGGAGTAAATCTCAACAACAGAAGAACAGCTTAAAAAAGAAGGTCCTGAAATTCAGGACCTTCTTTTTTTGATATTAAGATTTTGCTAATGCATCGCCAGTTGCCTGCGTTACTTCGCGGATCGCTGCACGATCGTATGTAAGACGGCTTCCGTCACCACATTTAATAACCACTTTGTCTTCGTCGATGGCATCAACGAATCCATGAAGGCCGCCGATTGTAACAACCTTATCTCCCTTTTTCAAATCACTCTGCATTTGCTGAACCGCCTTTTGGCGTTTCTGCTGCGGACGAATTAACAGGAAATAGAATAAAACAAACATCAGCAATAATGGTCCTAATGTTCCTAAAAGCTCCATAGTTTTCCCCCCTTTCAAAGATTGTCTCACTTTAAGGAAGAGCTGCTCCTTAAATGAACTCTCTTTTTTTATTAAAAGTTCTTCGCGTTAGGCTTATTGAATCCATACCTTTCGAAAAACTCTTCTCTAAAGTCACCCAAACGATCATCTCTGATCGCCTGTCTTACCTGTTCCATTAATTTTAGCAGAAAATAGAGATTATGGTAAGTTGTAAGCCTGATTCCAAATGTTTCGTCACAGCGGATCAAATGCCTGATGTAAGCACGGCTGTAATTTCGGCATGTATAGCAATCGCAATTCTCATCAATAGGGCCAAAATCTCTTGCAAATTTTGCATTCTTAACAACCAGTCGGCCATTACTTGTCATCAATGTACCGTTTCTGGCAATCCTTGTAGGAAGAACACAGTCAAACATATCAATCCCTCTGATTGAACCATCAATCAGAGAATCCGGAGATCCTACTCCCATAAGGTATCTTGGCTTATCAGACGGCATAAGCGGTGTTGTGAATTCAAGCACACGGTTCATTACATCTTTAGGCTCGCCCACAGATAAACCGCCAACAGCATACCCTGGGAAATCAAGAGAAGTTAAGTCTCTCGCGCTTTGTTTGCGCAGCTCCTCATATTCCCCGCCCTGTATAATTCCGAAGAGTCCCTGATCATTCGGGCGTTTGTGTGCTTGTAAGCAGCGCTCAGCCCAGCGGGAAGTCCGCTCTACTGACTTCTTCATATAGTCGAAGGAGGCTGGATAAGGAGGGCATTCATCAAATGCCATCATAATATCTGAACCAAGCGAATTTTGAATATCCATTGCTTTTTCAGGTGATAAAAATAGCTTGTCGCCATTTAAGTGATTTCTGAAATGAACGCCTTCTTCTTCAATCTTACGGAACTCACTAAGGCTGAACACTTGAAACCCGCCGGAATCTGTCAAAATGGCCCGATCCCAATTCATAAACTTATGCAGCCCGCCTGCTTCTTCCACGATTTCATGACCCGGTCGAAGCCACAGGTGATAAGTATTGCTCAGAATTATGCCAGCTCCCATTTCCACTAATTCTTCCGGAGACATGGTTTTTACTGTAGCGAGTGTTCCCACGGGCATGAACACAGGGGTTTCAAAAGATCCATGCGGCGTATGGACCCGTCCCAGACGGGCACCAGTTTGCTTACATGTTTTAATTAATTCATAACGAATTGCAGTCAAGTTTCAGTTCTCCTTCCATTTAAAGCGCAGAGCGCCCGTTTATCGGCGCTCGGAGCTAGACAGTTATCGAAGTTCAGAGATAACCTATTAATTAAATAATGAGCATAGCATCTCCAAAGCTGAAGAATCGATAACGTTCCTCCACCGCCTGATTATAGGCATTCAGAACGTTCTCACGGCCTGCCAGTGCACTTACAAGCATAATCAAGGTCGATTTAGGCAGATGAAAATTCGTAATCATGCCATCAATCGCTTTAAATTCATAGCCTGGATAAATGAAAATATCTGTCCAGCCGCTTGCTTCCTCAAATCGGCCATTATGCATGGAAGCAATGGTTTCTAAAGTTCTCGTGGATGTAGTCCCCACACTGATAATTCTTCCTCCCTGCTCACGCACTTCATTCAATAGCCGTGCAGTTCCTTCTGTTACCTGGTAAAATTCAGCGTGCATTTCATGCTTATTCAAATCCTCCACACTCACCGGCCTGAAAGTTCCCAGACCAACGTGCAGAGTAATAAAAGCAATATGCACACCCATTTCCTTAATCTCTTCAAGGAGCTGTTCAGTAAAATGAAGGCCTGCTGTTGGAGCTGCAGCAGAACCGCGCTCCCGGGCAAACACAGTCTGATAACGGTCACGATCATCTAGCTGCTCCTTAATATAAGGAGGCAATGGCATTTCTCCCAATTGCTCCAGCACCTCATAGAATATCCCGTCATACTTAAACTCCAGTACCCTGCCGCCATGATCTGAAACTCCAGTGCAAACAGCAGTCAAATTGCCGTTTCCAAACGTTATCTCTGTCCCTTCTTTCACTCTCTTGGCTGGCTTGACCAGCGTTTCCCAAACATCCCCTTCAAGCTGTTTGAGAAGAAGCACCTCTATTTTCGCACCAGTGCCTGTTTTTTCTCCAAACAGCCTGGCAGGAAGGACCTTTGTGTCGTTCAGCACAAGACAATCTCCAGCTTTGAGATTATTCTTAATATCTTTAAAAACACTATGCTGAATATTTCCGGTTTTTTTATCGAGGACCATTAGCCTGCTGCTTGTCCGATCAGCCAAAGGCGTTTGTGCAATTAATTCCTCAGGCAAATGAAAATCAAACCAATCTACTTTCATGATGTCACCCTCTGTTATTCATATAGACTACCGGAACCTGCCAATAAAATAAAAGATGGCAGAAAGGATAACACTGATCAAAATCGATGTAACGACTGGAAAATAAAATGTCGTATTGCCTTTCTTGATCACTATATCCCCCGGCAGCTTGCCAATATTAATAAACTGGCTTATAAATCCGATGGCAAAAATGATGGCACCAATGACCATCAGCCACTTTGATATGCCGCTCAATCAGCAGGCACCTCCATCTGAAAATGGCGGTACACCAGGTCCGTTACAATTCTTCCTCTTGGTGTCCGCTGAAGAAACCCAATCTGCAATAAATATGGTTCATAAACATCTTCAATCGTGTGCGCTTCTTCTCCAATGGTTGCTGCAATTGTTTCAAGGCCAACAGGTCCGCCGCGGAATTTTTCTATAATCCCTCTTAATAATTTATGGTCAATATGGTCAAGGCCTAAACGGTCAACCTGCAAAAGCTCCAAAGCTTCCCTGGCCAGCGTTTCATCAATCCGGCCATCTGCTTTGACCTGGGCAAAATCCCGGACTCTCCGGAGGAGCCTGTTTGCAATTCTAGGCGTGCCTCTTGACCTTCTGGCCACCTCAATAGCGGCTTGTATATCTATACCTGTATCAAGAACCTCAGCTGTGCGGACAACAATATCCGTCAGCTGCTCTTCTGAGTAGTATTCAAGCCTGCTGAGAACTCCAAAACGGTCCCTTAACGGAGCCGATAACGACCCTGCCCTTGTAGTCGCGCCAACCAGTGTAAAAGGCGGCAAATCCAGTCTGACTGATCTGGCACTTGGCCCTTTTCCGATTACAATATCCAGACAAAAGTCCTCCATTGCCGGATAAAGAACTTCTTCAATCGAACGCGGCAAGCGATGAATTTCATCAATAAACAGGACATCACCCGGTTCCAAAGCCGTCAGGATCGCCGCCAAATCACCAGGCCTTTCAATGGCGGGGCCTGCAGTGGTTCTGATATTTACGCCCATTTCATTGGCAATAATGGCAGCCAGTGTAGTTTTCCCCAATCCAGGCGGTCCATATAGAAGGACATGATCTAAGGTCTCCTCGCGTATTCTCGCAGCTTTGATAAAGATCTCGAGGTTCTCCTTTACTTTATCCTGTCCAATATACTGCTTTAGTGTCTGCGGGCGCAGACTCTGTTCGAATGAAAGATCCTGAAGACCGGCTTCACCGGATATTATCCGCTCTTCCATACATAATCACCTTCTTAATATCAGCTTAAATGAATCGGACTCTTCCAATAAATTATAGTTTTAAAAGCTTTTGCAGAGCCTTCTTTATGTATTGGTCCGTTGTAAGCTTTTCCTTCTTCAGTTCCGGCGTAATCTTTTTCAGTTCCTTATCTGAGTATCCCAGCGCTTTTAATGCAAGCAAAGCTTCTTCCAGGTCCCCCGCAGGCCCGCTTTCATCCTGAAGTCTATCCGCTGAAAACAGATTAGGGAAAAAGTCAGGTACAATATCCGGCAGCTTCCCTTTAAGATCAAGAATCATTTGTCTCGCTGTTTTCTTTCCGACTCCAGGAAACTTAACGAGGAATGCTTCATCTTCATTTTCAATCGCCTGCACCACCTGTTCCGGTTCACCCGAAGCAAGAATTGCAAGAGCTCCCTTCGGCCCAATGCCGGTAACATTCAGCAGCTTGGTAAACAGAGTCTTCTCCTCCCGAGTCTGAAAGCCGTACAATGCCATAATATCTTCCCGTACATAATGATACGTGAATATCCTGACCTCCTGCCCGAACTCCGGGGTATAGCTAAATGGATTTGGCGTTAATATCTGATAGCCAATACCATTGTTTTCAATAACCACATATTCCGGTCCGATAAAATCCAGCTTGCCTCTTACAAATTCAAACAATGCCTTTCTCTCCTCTGATTTAACTGTACCTCATTGTACCATATTATATTTAGGCACGAAGAATAAAACGCTGAAGGAGGCGGGGACAGCTGCGGCTGAAGTCTGCACGATGCAGTACGCCCTAAATCAGCCAATCCCTTTAACTCATTCTATAAATTAACGTCCACTTTTATCAATTGCTTCCCGCCTTTTTCAATGCCAAGATAGCGCAGGGTTTCAGCGGAAGAGTGATGATTATAAATGGACATAATGATTGAAATGGCAATTCCTTTTCTATATGCATGATAGCCAAATGTTTTTCGAAGTGTATGTGTTCCAATTTTCCCGGGAATTCCAGCTTCCTTTGCAGCATTATTAATGATTCGATAGGCCTGCTGGCGGGTAATGGGCTGGTTATTCTTTTTGGATTTGAAAATATAATCACATTCGGAGAAATCATGCTGAGAAAAATATTTTTTCAGTTCTTTTTTCACGCTGTTATTTAAATAAAATGCATTATTTTCATTGCTGTTGAGATCGTTCAAATAAATAAACTCTCTTATCTCCTTCCCATCCCAAACATCACTAATTTTCAGAGATAGCAAATCACTTACCCTTATGCCTGTATTTATGCCTAATACAAAAAGCAAAAGATCCCGCTGTGACTGCTGTCTTAATATCTCTTTAATTTTATTTATGCTTTTGATGTCCTTGATAGGATCAACATATTCCACAAGATTCCCTCCTGCAACTAATGTTACATAAGTATAAGCTATCAAAAAATAAGTAACATTACAAATGATTATTTGGAGTTCATTAAAAATAGAAACATGCAAGAGAATTCGATTCCCTTGCATGCTTCACAGCTAATTCAATTCGCTTGCTTTTCACCGGCAGTATAGCTTTTAAATGTCTCCAGAACTTCCACATATCGATCTTTTGTTACAATGGGGATTCCTTTTTTTAATTCTTCACATTTTGTGCTTTCTAATTTCCCTAAATCGATTTGAAAGAAAGACTGAATGATATTTGTTTTTTGCGGCCTTCCATTGAAAATGGTTAATGTGCCGTCCTCAGTTACACCGAAGTACCCATTTGCTTTTAATAATGGCGATATATCATCCATTTTCATGCGGAACACCATATAATCTATATCCATATCAACAAGCTGCCATTGCTCATATTTAGACCAGAAATCTTCAAGGGTCCATATGGTTTCCTCTATCGTTTCCTGGCTCACTTCCCCATCCATATATTCTCTCTCCAAAATGACTTCCATCTTAAGCGGACCTTCAATGTGTTTTTCTGCTGCCTCAGCATATATAGAAGTATCCATAGATAAAAAGTTGAATGCATCTGTCTGGAAGAAGGGATAAAAGGAAGCAGCTACTATTAATAGCAAGCCCCATATGGTTCTCATGATCGATCACCTCGATTAAATAGTAACTTCTGCACCATCCGCCTGAGCCTGTAATCCCAGATCTTTATAAGTAGTGTCACCAATATTTTCATGTTTATCCTGAAATAATTTAATTATGTAAAAAGGGGCAAAGCCCAGCAGCTTTGCCCTCTTTGCTAATTCTTTATTTTTCCCTGCGGAACAAACTTTTTAAATCCCAATCAATTTGCTCCCGCGGTCCGCCATCACGAAGATTGTTATCAATGTTTCTTAAACGGCTAAACGTTCCTTCGTCTGTTACCACCGTGGCAGATCTCCCGCGCAAATATGGCTGAACAGCTTCATGAATCGCTTCTTTCGTCTGTTCTTCCTTATCGTAATCATTTAAATCTACAGCAATCAAAACATCGCTTCCATAAGTAACAGACCTGACATCTTCAACGTTTGGAACAGAAGCTGCAACGTCGCCAATTTTTTCAGCGAGCTCACCTTCATAAGCCTGATAATAAGAATTCTTGGCTTGTCGTGTATTGTCATCGAGATGCCCATGATAATTTGCATCGCTATGGCTAAAACGATTATCTCTCCGGAAAAAGCTGCGATCCCTGTCAGCAAGAGGAATAGTAGGGTTTCCTGTATTTTCATTTCTGACTCTTCTTGCATTATTGTCCATTCGGTTGTAGCCGTTATTTTTTCCCTCTCCGCCCAGAGTATGATCCATCATTTCTGTCAGAGGCCCATCATTATCTGTACCATCTTCAACCCGGACATTTCCGCCGCGGTTTCCGTGATTTTCATTTGAATAATAACCCATAGGCTGACCAATTTCATTCTTACGATCAACAGATGCATCTTCATTCGTTCCGCATCCTGCCAGCCCCATCGTCATGATGGCAGCCATCGGCACTGCAATTAATTTCTTGTGCAAGCGAAAAACCCCCTCGCTAATATTACAAGCCCTGAGCATTTCTGCTCTTTCTTAGCTTGTGAGCGAAAGGAGGCTTTCATTCTGTCCATTTACGTCCAATTTTTTGTGCATTATTCGTTTTTCTCATTGGCAGCATATTTAAGAGCTTTAATAAAACGCTGTCTCTCAGCAAACTGTCCTACAGTTAAATCCAAAACAGGACGAATCTTTACAGAATCAAGATATGTCCTATCCCTTATTACACGGTTCCATTCCCTGAATATATCAGTTGGAAATGCCAATGCATGAAGAAAGGCCTTTTCTTCAAGATTGGATTTGAACATTGGATATTTTCCCAAATCGTCAAATGACCATCTCATTAAAGGGAGGATGCGATTTGCATACTGAAGGTAATCGGAATAAGGAGTGCCTATTGCTATCAGGTCAAAATCAAGTAAATATAAAGATTGATTTTTTGCTCTGAGAAAATTATGATGTGCTACATCACCGTGCAGAATAACCTTCCTACCGGATTGAAAAAACCAGGCTTCCTCTTCAATGCCTTTTAAGGACCAATCTGCCCAGGCTAATAATTCATTAATAATTTCTTTTTGGACAAAATATCTTATTACAGGGAGATTATTAAGGAATAGGGTCGCTCTTTCTCTCCACTTGTCTGCCTGCCGATATGCAGGCACAACTGTTTGGTAACGGCTTACAAGCTTCTCTGTAGTATCGTGGAAATTCTTCAGCAAATTCAGTCCTTCCAAACGGTCACTCTTCAAAAAATAGGTGAACACTTCTTCCGAAGGCGGAATGTACTCCATACACCCAAAATATGTCCGGTCAAAAAACAAAGGAGGTTCTTTCGCAACCTCATAAAAAATATATGTTTTTGCAAATCCTTCATTCATTAATGATGATGTAAATGCCTCCTGAAGCTTTAGCCGATGATAGGATGAAAATCCTTTCAATATAAAGGCCCGTTCCTGCGTCCTCAGTAAATAAACCTTCTTTCTGATCGGCTTTAACTCTTCAATTTTAAAGGGCAGCTGATCTTGCAAATAGGAGAGGAGACGATTTTGAACTAAATCGTCTCCTCCATGATTAACCGTCGTATTCACTGCTTTCGTCAAAGCTTCTTGGCATTCCAAATGCCTCTCCGCCCATTGGGCCAAAACCTGGACCGAATCCTGGTCCTGGGCCATAGCCGAATCCCGGACCATATGCCTGCCCTGGACCGTGTCCTGGTCCCGAACCGTAGCCTCCCGGAGCAAATTGCGGTCCTCCACATCCGCAATCATTCGAAGCACCCATTACTGAACCAGGCATTAATGGCTTTTGAGACATCCCTGGAGATTCCTCCATTCCCTGCACCTGCGGCATCTGATGCGGCATTTGCATTCCCATGTCTTCTGCACCCATTACACCTGATGGCATTTGATGCGGCATTTGCGGCATCATCGCTCCTTGCACTTGATGTGGCATCTGATGCGGCATTTGCATTCCCATATCCTCTGCACCCATCACTCCGGATGGCATTTGATGCGGCATCTGAGGCATCATTGCTCCCTGTACCTGTGGCATTTGATGCGGCATCTGCGGCATCATTGCTCCCTGTACCTGTGGCATCTGATGCGGCATCTGCGGCATCATTGCTCCCTGTACCTGTGGCATCTGATGCGGCATCTGCGGCATCATTGCCCCTTGCACTTGATGCGGCATCTGCTGTCCCATATCTTCGGCCCCCATCACACCTGACGGCATTTGAGCCATTGGCATGAAAGGCGAAGATTCATCATAATCCGGACTTTCAACTCCAGCCATCATACCCATATGAGGCATTTGATGCTCCGGCATCATCGCTCCCTGTACCTGCGGCATCTGGTGCGGAATTTGCGGCATCATCGCCCCCTGAACCTGGTGTGGCATCTGATGCGGCATCTGCGGCATCATCGCTCCCTGTACCTGGTGTGGCATTTGGTGCGGCACCTGCGGCATCATCGCTCCCTGTACCTGATGTGGCATCTGGTGTGGCATTTGCGGCATCATCGCTCCCTGTACCTGGTGTGGCATCTGGTGCGGCATCTGCGGCATCATCGCTCCCTGTACTTGAGGATAAGGCATTTGAGGGTAACATGGGTTAAAAGGAAACATTGGCTGATATTGACCTCCTTGATGTGTATATAAAGATGATTCGCTTTCCGGCGATTCAGGGCTTTCTTGATTCGAAGCCGGCTTAACCTGCGGAAGGATATTGACTGGTTTAGGCGGGAGCTGGGGCTGTGGCTTAGATTCTGATATAGGCAGTGGTTTTTGCTGTGGTTTTGTTTCTGCAGGCTTCACTGGTTTTTCCTTCGCTTTTACCTCTTTTGCCGGAAGCGGCTTTTGCTGCTGCGGTTTAACCTCTTTTGCTGGAAGTGGCTTTTGCTGCGGAGCCGGCTGCTGAATATTCATCATATAATAATTATTTATATCAATTTCAGGCATAATAGGCTTTGGCATTTTTGGCGTATAAGGTTTTTTGGGAACTTCTTTTGGTGCAGGTTTTGGCATTTCTTTCGGGATTTCAACTTTTGGCGCCGTTACTTTTGGCATTTCCTTTTTCGGTGCTTCTTTTACCGGCTTCCCCTTAGGTGCTTCAGCTGATGGCATGGTAATAGGTTTCTCTTTGGCAAAAGGTTGTTCTGCTTTTGGCATTTCCTTTTTGGCACCCAAATTTATTTTTGCTTCCGGTTTTCCTCCAATAGGAGCCTCTTTTTTTATTGAGCCCCCGCTTGCAGGAACTTTTATTTTCATACCGGGCATAATCATATCAGGGTTGCTGAGCTGTGTATTCATCTTTTTCAGCTCTTCAAAATTCACGCCGTACTTTTTGGCAATCTTCCAAAGAGTATCCCCTTTCTGTACGATATGGATTTTCACTCTGAATTCCCTCCTATGCGTAAGGTGATACTTCCATCAGTGATGGCTAGTAGAACCAATCGGGCATTTACGGGCATTTCATCCATTTATTTGAAAGGTGCAGATTAGTGCCCGTTAATCGCGATGAGTCCATATAGTGTATGAAGAAATGGGCAAATTGCTAACAATCTACACAAAAAGATATGCATTTTTCCCAGGAATTATGAATCAGCGTTTCTTCTAATCCTAGTAACAGCAAAGGTCAGCAAGGCAATAAAAAAATCCTCCCGGCGGGGAGAATTTTTTTATTAGCCTAAGTTCACTCTGACTGTTTCTGAATACTGCGCGTAATTTCCGCTGATTTAGAGACCGGCAAACCTTATGCAGACGCTCATGGACGTTCGAGCATCCTATTTAATGCCAATTTAGCAAATGCTGCTGTTTGTTCTTCAACCTGAATTAGATTTTGGCTTTCGCCCTGCTCGATTGCTTCAAGACACCAAACAAGGTGCGGTAAATCGATCCGGTTCATGGTCAGGCAAGGACACATATGAGGGTTAAGTGAGATGATTTTTTTATCTGAATGCTGGTTGATAATCCTTTTAACCAAATTCATCTCTGTACCAATCGCCCATTCAGACCAAGGTTCTGAATGTCGATTGCATCTATAATATAATTGGTTGACCCGGCCATATCGGATAGTTCCACGACTTCCCTTCTGCATTCCGGATGGACAATGACCTTCATTTCCGGATATTGTTCGCGAACTTCTTTGATGTTTTCAACAGTAAAGTTTTCATGAACAGAACAATGACCTTTCCAAAGAATTACTTTAATTTCCTCAAGCGGCCCTTCATATTCAAGCTGATCCGTAATGGGATTCCATACAGCCATTTCCTCAAGCCTAATTCCCAGGTTATAAGCCGTATTTCTACCAAGATGCTGGTCAGGCAGAAATACAATTCTCGTCTTCTGCTCAAACGCCCAGCTCACCATTTTTTCAGCATTCGAAGAAGTAACTGTTGCTCCTCCATGACGGCCTACAAAAGCCTTGATGGCCGCAGTAGAGTTTACGTATGTTAAAGGAAGCATTGTATCGCCAAACATGGTATGCAGCTTCGTCCAGGCTCTTTCTGTTTGGCTGATATCAGCCATATCGGCCATGGAGCAGCCTGCGCGCATATCAGGCAATAGCACCTTTTGATCAGAACCTGTTAAAATATCTGCCGTTTCAGCCATAAAGTGAACTCCGCAAAACACAATATATTCAGCCTCTGAATTTTCCTGTGAAAGCTGGGCAAGCTTTAGTGAATCACCAGTAGCATCCGCAAACTGGATGACCTCATCCTTCTGATAATGATGACCCGGTATGAACAGCTTATTTCCCAGCTTATCTTTTATTTCTCTTGCTCGATCCTCCAGTTCCTTTACAGTCATCATTCGATATTTTTCCGGAAGAATATTTGTTTGTTTTTCTGCTGTCTGAAAAATATTCATTTCCTCCATACCCCTTTGCCAATTTATTCAATAGTAACCTTCACACTTATATCAAGTGATTTCACAGAATGTGTAAGAAAACCCAGTGAAATAAAGTCCACTCCTGTATCGCTGTATGCTGACAGGTTATCCAGCGTGATTCCGCCGGAAGCTTCAGTCAGGATCCCCTTTGGCACGCTCCTGATCCACTCTTTAATTTCTTCAGGGCTCCTATTGTCAAACATGATTACATCTGCACCTGCCTTAACTGCTTCAAGGACCTGATCTTTTGTTTCCGTTTCGACTTCAACTTTTACCATATGCCCAATTTTTGACCGCACTTCTTCCACAGCTTCCGAAATTGAGCCTGCAAAAGAAATATGGTTATCTTTAATCATGACTGCATCATAGAGGCCATATCGATGATTAAATCCCCCTCCGCATCTGACTGCATATTTTTCAAGCATTCTAAGGCCAGGAGTAGTTTTTCTTGTATCGCAGATTTTCGTATGTGAACTATTTAAGACCCGGACAGCCTCATTAGTTTTTGTGGCAATACCGCTCATTCTCTGGAGCAGATTTAAGATCACTCTTTCACCGTTTAATAAATCGGATACAGGACCAGTAGCTGCAGCAAGGACTTGACCTTTCTCAATCCACTCTCCATCCTTTACTTTTATATTGACTTCAGCCGCTGGGTTCAGCACCTTATATCCTGACCTGATTATTTCTTCTCCGCAAAAAATGCCATTGTCTTTTGCCAGGAAAACGACCTTTCCTGTCTGATTCTCACCAAAAATAAGTCCGCTTGTCAGGTCGCGGTCACCGATATCCTCGAGAAAAAACTGTTCAAGTTGCAATCGCAGCTTTAATTTGTTCATGTTTACCATCCTTTTCAGATTTTCGGGATTGAATAATTCTTTTTCCAAGCCATTCATGACTTTCGAAAGGATAATCCTGCCGGAAATGACCACCCCGGCTCTCTGTCCTCCTTAATGCAGAATCTGTTATCAGATAGGCTGTGATAAGCATGAAAGCCCGTGTTACTTCTTCTATTGAAAGGTCATCTAATTCTGCTTTAATCCATTCTTTAATTTTGCAGCCTTTAAGCCAGGCAAGCTGATCTAAAAGCCCTTCTTTTGTTTTGATAATCCCTGCATTTTTCATCATTCTCATTTTAATTTCTTCAATTGAAGGCAAACTTTCTTTGGTTAGACAACTGATTGCCTCGGAAAATATCAGTTCTTTTGCAGGTCTGCTTGACGGCTGTTCATTAAGCCACTCTGCAAGCCTTTTGCCCACATATAAACCTTCCAGAAGAGAATTGCTTGCAAGCCGGTTAGCGCCATGTACTCCTGTGCATGCAGCTTCACCAATCGCATACAGGCCTGGAATACTGGTGCGGCCAAATAAATCAGTTTTAATTCCTCCCATTAGAAAGTGGCTTCCGGGCGAGACTGGAATTTTCCCAGTGCTTAAAGCTACTCCGTTTTGTTCACAGATTTTTGTTATCGTCGGAAACCTGGATTTAAAGTTTTCAATTGAGGAGATATCCAGGAATACAGCTTTTCCTCCCTCTAGAGAATGAAAAATTGCCTGTGATACAACATGTCTTGGCGCTAAATCTCCCTGTGGATGAAGTCCTGCCATTAATGGTTTCCCGTCTTCCGTAATGAGCCTGCCTCCCTCTCCCCTGACAGCTTCAGAGATTAGCCCCAATGCTTTTCTGTCTTTATAGAGAAGGGTGGGATGAAATTGGATGAACTCCATATCCGCAATCTCCGCACCTGCTCTGTACGCTAAAGCAATGCCATCTCCTGTCACGGTATCGGCATTGGATGTATATTCATATAGCTGGCCGCAGCCCCCTGTTGCAAGCACAACATGAGATGAAAAGAATCCATGAATTACACCATTGGAATCTTTTCCTTTTACCCCTATACAACTGCCGTCCATGTCATTTATCAGCAGTTCAAACACGAGAACATTTTCCATGATTCGAACGTTTTGGTTTTTCTTTGAGAGCATAAAATCAATGACTGTTTTTCCAGTACTGTCCCCGCCTCCATGAACAATTCTGTTTTCTGAATGAGCTCCTTCCCTGCCTAACGCAATTGCTCCTTCAGAATTCATATCAAACCGGCATCCCTCTTGATTAAGCTCTTTTATCAGGGAGGGTGCTTCACTGGTCAGGGACAGCACTGCATCACAATCATTATGAAACCTTCCTGCTTCGAGTGTATCCATGTAGTGCTTTGATGGGTGATCATTTACTCCCATGGCAGCCGCAATGCCGCCCTGTGCCATATATGAGTTTCCATTTTTTATGGTTGACTTTGTGAGAATAATCACATTTAAGTCCTGTCGCAGCTTCTTTGCCAACTGCAAAGCGGCTACCCCGCTTCCTATAATCAAAACGTCGGCATTCATTATTTTTTACCTCCTGTTTTTACAGGTGTCTTGACACCTATATTTACACAGATTTAGAATTATGACAAGAGGTTTTCATAGTTTAAGAGGAACTTCTGTGCTTTTCGAAGGTTTTATTTAAAAAGAGAGAGCAGGTGAGAACATGAAATATTTCGATTATGCAGCATCATGTCCGCTCGATCCGGAAGCGGCAGATGCCTATATAAAAGCCTCAGCTGAATACTTTGGCAACTCCCGCAGCCTTCATGATACCGGGAGCGCAGCAGAGGGTCTACTTGAAAATTGCCGGAGAGAATTGGCAGTAATTTTAGGAGTTGAGAGTGAAGGAATCTACTTTACCAGCGGAGGTACAGAAAGCAATTTACTCGCAATATTTGCCTTGCTGTCTGGCTCTGAAACATCGGGAAAACATATTATAGCGGGAATGGCTGAACACTCTTCTATTCATAGTGTTTTAGAGAAATTACGCCTTGAAAAAGGCTATGAAATTACTGAAATCCCTTTTGGAGCGGATGGCCGTATTGACCTAAAAAAATTAAGTTCGGCCATCAGGGATGATACCGTCTTAATTACCATACAGCATGGAAATCCCGAAATCGGCACATTGCAGCCTGTCCTTGAGATCAGTCAGCTTTGCAGGCAAAGACAAATATTGCTGCATAGTGATTGTGTCCATACTTTCGGCAAATCAGACTTAAAAGAAATTACCCGCTTTGTTGATAGCCTGTCCTTTTCTGCCCATAAATTTTACGGGCCAAAAGGGGTTGGAGGGGTTTACCTTAAACCCGGCAGGCGGTGGAGCTCCTTCTTACCAGGCGTATCCCATGAAAAAGGTTTCAGGCCAGGCACCGTGAACCTCCCGGGAATTGCAGGAATGACAGTGGCTGCTCAGAAAGCTTATGTAAATTTAAACAGACATAACAGCCATTTCAAAACAATGCGTGAAGCACTGCTGAAGGAGCTTGAGTCTTTACAGGAGAAATTTGTGTTATACGATTTTGCAGAATCTCACCAGCTTCCATCTACATTGGGGCTTCGGCTAAAAGGGGTAGAAGGGCAATATATCATGCTTGAATGCAACAGACACGGCTATGCCGTATCTACAGGAAGCGCATGCAGTACTGGCATGAAAACTGTTTCTAAAACGATGGAGGCCCTGGGGGTTCCAGAAAAAAAAGGCAAGGAATTTATCCGGATTTCCTTCGGGTGGAATACTGCTGTTGAGGATGCAAAGTCACTGGGGGAAAAGCTGGCAGAAATGGCCCGGGAACTCGTACCGCTCTAATCTTTTATCATCTGCCGTTTCTTATGTTAGAATGAGACATTATCGGATTATAAGGGTGAGGAAAAATGAAGGAACAAAAAAAGGTGCTCGGAGAGGAGCGGAGGAACTTTCTGCTTCAGCTTCTTAAAGAAAGCGGACAGCCCATTACAGGGGGCGACCTTGCAGCAAAAACAAATGTAAGCAGACAGGTGATTGTTGGGGATATCACCCTTCTAAAGGCAAGAAAAGAGCCAATCATTGCCACGAGCCAAGGTTATATGTATCTTCATCAGGCTTCTCCTGCAACAGCAGCCGAGCGGGTCATTGCCTGCCATCATGACCCTGCGAGGACTGAAGAAGAATTGAATCTGCTTGTCGATCATGGGGTTACAGTAAAAGATGTAAGAATTGAACATCCTGTTTATGGTGACTTAACTGCTTCGGTTATGGTATCAACCCGTCAGGAAGTCAAGCAATTCATGGATAAAATTAAAGCCACAAAAGCTTCCTTCTTATCAGAACTGACAGATGGCATTCATCTTCATACTCTTTCTGCAGCCTCAGAACGGAAGCTCGATGAAGCTGAGAAATTATTAAAGGAAGCTGGATTTCTTATTGACCAGGAATAGAGTTATTCTTTTTTATTTTCAAATAAGAAAAGGATCCGGATATGTTTTCACCGGATCCTTTTCTTTTTTTAATCCTGAAGAACTTTGGTATTTTTATTGCGAAGCTGAAAATATGGATAGCTTCCCAAAACCTTAACGCTGCATCCCAATGCTTCCAATTCGGCAACTGCACCGGGGATAAGGACATCATCCTGCTTCATATCAACGTCAATGATAAAGAAATAATTTCCCAACCCTGTTTTCATCGGCCTTGATTCAATCTTAGTCAAATTGAGCTTCCTCCAGGCAAATGCCGAAAGTACTTGATGAAGTGCCCCTGACCGGTCAGCCGGCAGCGTCACCATAACTGTCGTCTTGTGCCCGGCAAACTCTTTGCGGTCTTCATTGATTGACAGCTCTTTATTGGATAAAACTATGAATTTGGTATGGTTAAAATCAAAATCATGGATATCCTCTTTTACGATCGCCAGTCCATACACTTCTGCCGCTAATTCATTAGCTATGGCGCCCGCCCGCAAGTCCGGATTTTCTCTTACATATTGAGCAGCTGCTGCAGTTGAAGTAGTGCTTTCACAAGGGATTCCTTTCAGCTCTTTATGCAGAAATTTATGGCATTGTGCAATAGCATGGGAATGGCTATAGACTGCATCAGTTTTATTCCATTCCTTAACATGATCTGGGTGGACCATAAAATGCTGGCGAATTGGAGCTGTCAGTTCCCCGATAATAGGAAAATCAACTTCGTGGATTAAATAGTCCAATGTAATATTCACTGAGCCTTCCAATGCGTTTTCAAGAGGAACTACCGCCAGCTCTATTTCATTCTCATTTAATGCATCAAAACAAGCAGGTATCGTTGGGTAGGCAACGGCTGTCTCATTCGGGAATAAACTCCTCGCAGCAATATCTGTAAAGGTGGCTTTCGGGCCCAAAAATCCTATCTTCACGGTAATTACCTCCTTTTTCGTCAGACTTATCTTAAATCACTGAAAATTATCTTTATACTTTACTACTTTAACATATGTATGTAATTTACAAAATAAAAAACTAAAAAAGGGCAGGGTACAAAGCGCATTTTCTCACGCACCCGTTCCCAGCACCTCTACTTTTTCTACAAATTCCAATTTTCGAAGCCTTGCCAAGAGCTCCTCAATCTCGATGCCCATTTCAGTTACATTCAGGGAAAGCGTGACATTTGCCCTTCCCTGAAGTGGAATGGTCTGGTGTATGGTTAGGACATTGCACCCCGATGAAGCTACAACGCCCAATAAATGTGATAAAGTCCCTGACCTGTCTTCCAAATGAAAGAATAAAGTGATCAGCCGCTCTTTAACAACAGTATGGAAAGGGAACACAGTGTCTCTATATTTATAAAAGGCACTTCTGCTCAAATCTACTTTTTGGACAGCATCCCAAACCGATTCGGCTTTTCCCCTTTCGATCATTTCCTTCGCATCCAATGTTTTCTTCATCGCTTCAGGCAAAACATCTTCGCGAACCAAATAAAATTTCTTATCGAATCTATCTTTTCTCATTTCTCCACCCCGTCAATCGAGAAGGTTAGTCAATAAACTCGAATTCATAATCAAGCAGCTTAACGGTATCACCGTCTTTTGCTCCTTTTTCACGAAGAGCATCATCCACACCCATTCCGCGCAGCTGTCTGGCAAACCTGCGTACAGATTCATCTCTTGAGAAATCAGTCATCTTAAAGAGCTTCTCAATAGCATCGCCTGATACGACGAACACTCCTGCAGGATCTCTAGTAATGACAAATTCGGTCTGTTCAGCCTCATGCTTGTAAAGAACGCGGTGCACACCAGTGTCTTCTTCTTCTTCATGTGACAGTGGAAATTCAGGTGTTTCTTCAAGCTTATCTGCAACGGCAAATAATAGGTCCCTTAACCCTTTTCTTGTTAAAGCTGATATTGGGAAAATCGGATAATCTTCTTCAATCTGTTCTTTAAATTTCTTAAGATTTTCCTCTGCATCAGGCATGTCCATTTTATTGGCCACAATGACTTGAGGCCTTTCAGTGAGTCGAAGGTTATACTCTTTTAATTCTTTATTGATGGTTAGATAGTCTTCAAAAGGATCCCTGCCTTCAACAGCAGCCATATCGATAACATGAACAATAACTCTTGTTCTCTCAATATGCCGTAAAAATTGATGTCCCAGGCCAACTCCCGAATGGGCACCCTCAATTAATCCAGGCAAGTCTGCCATGACAAAGCTGCGGCCGTCTTCAGTCTCAACCATTCCCAGATTGGGAACAATCGTCGTAAAATGGTATTCCGCAATCTTCGGTCTTGCTGATGATACAACCGACAGGAGCGTGGATTTACCGACGCTTGGGAAACCGACTAAACCAACATCAGCTAAAAGCTTGAGCTCCAGCACAACATCTCTTTCCTGGCCCGGTTCGCCATGTTCGGACAATTCTGGAGCAGGATTAGCCGGTGTGGCAAAGCGGGTATTCCCTCTGCCTCCGCGTCCTCCGCGGGCTATAACAGCTCTTTGCCCGTGCTCCGTCAAATCTGCGATTACTTCCCCTGACTCCGCATCTGATACAACTGTTCCTGGCGGCACCTTTACAATCATGTCTTTCGCATTTCTTCCATGCTGATTCTTAGACATGCCATGCTCACCGCGGGGAGCTTTAAAATGGCGCTGATAACGGAAATCCATTAACGTGCGCAATCCCTCATTCACTTCAAAAACAACATTGGCACCCTTACCGCCATCTCCGCCGGCAGGGCCTCCGTTCGGCACATATTTTTCACGGCGGAAAGCAACCATTCCGTTGCCCCCGTCTCCGCCTTTAACATAAACTTTGACTTGATCGACAAACATATATTATTCCTCCCGTCTGCAGTATGTCCCAATTGTCTGGCATTCAGCCAAATTACCGGCACTGACTGGATCCACTCTTACACTTAAGAAATGCTCCAGCCTGCAGAGTTTCACACTTAGTATTGCTTTCTTCAGCGGAAATCACTCTCTGCCATTCGCAATGAATGGCACAAATAACTCCAGTGCAAGCTCCTCTTCAGCTAATTCCTGAACAGAAGCGATTATGTCATCGTTCTTCTTTTTGAAGAACTGATCTAATTTATCGATATCTGTTAGTATTCCGCTAAAATCAAAAAAGAAACGAGCCCCTTCTTTTTCATGCCTGATGGATACAGATAAATGATTATCATGGTAAGGCTTTACTGATGAATCCAAAATGGCAAAAAAAGAGCCTGTCCACTCAGAAAGGACAAAATCATCCAATCTGCCGGGAATGGTATCATCGAGCACCTCATATTCAAGCTGAAAGTAGTGGTTCTCCCAATTATAAGTCAATAAAAGCGAAGCAAACGCAGGAAGGTTTAAATTAGAAAGTCTTGCTTCCTGCTGTGCTTCCACCACGATTTCATCTATGATTTCCTTAGCCCTGTCTACCTTGTTAAGGGAAAGGTTGCCTTTAATTAATTGTATTTTGTTCAGCCAGTCATGCCGGGCATGACGCAGCACTTCAATCATATTCCAGTCTTTATCCATATTTGCACTCCTGTATGGTTATTAGGCTGTCAGAAGACTGTGCTTGCTGTAAGTATATCAAAAAACATAAGTCCAGTAAGCAAATTTATGTTAAATAAGAAAATATTGCTTATGCGAAGAAGAGCTGCCTGTCTTCTGCAGCTATAAATTCATTAGATAAAATGTGAAGTGCACTGGCGGATTTTTTTGCCAAAAAAAGAAAACCCTAACCTTGTGGGCTAGGGTTTTCTCGAAAAGGCTTACGCCTCTTGAGCTGCAGGATATACGCTCACTTGCTTGCGGTCACGTCCAAGACGCTCGAACTTAACAACACCGTCAACTTTCGCGAATAGTGTGTCATCGCCGCCTTTACCCACGTTTACACCTGGGTAGATCTTAGTACCGCGCTGACGGTATAGGATTGAGCCGCCAGTTACGAATTGTCCGTCCGCACGCTTAGCGCCAAGACGCTTAGAGATTGAGTCACGGCCGTTCTTTGTAGAACCTACTCCCTTTTTAGAAGCGAACAACTGAAGATCTAATTTTAATAGCATTTATTCCACCTCCTGCTTTTTGAAGGTAATCTTTATATACTTTCCGTAGTCTTCTTCAATCGTCTGCAATGAAACAACCATGCCTTCAAGAAGAAGCTGCACTTTCTCATTCATATCATCCTGAAGATCAGGAAGGACACAGCGGAGAAAGCCATCACCGTGGCTGATTTCTGGTGTCACGCCGGTTAAGGCATGGACAGCATTAATGGCACCGATGGAAACGGCAGATACGCCTGCACAGACGATATCCTTGCCTCTGTTTGCGAAGAATGCATGACCGCTTATTTCAAACGAATGAATATTTCCGGAATCTTTACGAATAATCGTAACTTCAATCATCTGAATCGCCTGATTAAGCGTTGATTTTTTCAATCACAACTTTAGTATAAGGCTGACGATGACCTTGCTTTTTACGATAGTTTTTCTTTGCTTTGTACTTGAATACAGTGATTTTCTTTTGACGGCCTTGTTTTTCAACTTTAGCTGTAACAGTAGCACCTTCAACTACAGGGCTTCCTACTTTTACGCTGTCTCCGCCAACGAAAAGAACCTTTTCAAAAGTAACTGTTTCGCCTGCTTCAGCGTTAAGCTTTTCGATGTAGATAGCTTGACCTTCTTCTACACGTAATTGCTTACCGCCAGTTTCGATAATCGCGTACATGAACTGCACCTCCTCTTAGACTAAGACTCGCCATCCCAGGCGCCGACACGAAAAGCGGGCTTATGTACCTGTTCTGTGCGGTTGTAGCACGGGTGCGCTACAAACATAACATGAAAATCCTATCATATAATGATTAATCATGTCAATAAGAATTATATGATTCTCTTTGTTTGCACCTAAAATAACTTTTTTGCGTGCCTATACAATTATAATGCTAATGGTTTTATTAGGGAAGTGGGAAATACTGCACTAAAAAAGCAGGCGGGGGCAGTTAACCCAGCCTGCTTTGAACTAACCTAGCTCATTAGCACTGCCAAACTTTCTGATTTCATAAAATGGCTTGCAATTTTCCTTATAGGAAAACATGATCTTTAAGCCAATGCTGCCTTCAATTCGATTTTTATGGGTATTATTTTTCCCTGAGAAGACCGCTGCTGTGTCTTGAGTAGTTTCGATCAGGACAGCTTCATAGTCATTGCCGCGATGTTCCCACAGTTCTCTTTCGAGCTTGAAGGCAATGGTTTCAGCACTCAGCACTCTTCCGGTGCCTTCGCATACTTGACACCTTTCGGTAAGTGATTCTGAAATGGCCGGTTTTGTTTTTTTTCGGGTCATCTGGAGGATTCCAAGCGGGGTGAATCCAACGAGATTAGTGCGTCTTTCATCTTTTTTCAGCGCATTTTCCATGGTGGAGAGGATATGCCTCCGGTCCGATGCTTCTTTCATGTCGATAAAATCGATTAGGATCATGCCGCCAATATCGCGGAGCCTGATCTGTCTTGCAGCTTCTTCGGCCGCCCGCTCGTTCGTTTTTAACACAGTATCCCTTCGCTCCTGATTACCGGTGAACTTTCCGGTATTTACATCGATGACTGTTAAAGCTTCTGTTTCATCAAAAATAAGGTAAGCTCCATTTTCAAGCCATACAATTCGTTTCAGCGCTTTATCAATTTCAGCTTCAACATTAAAAACGGAGAAGATATTTTCCTTGCCGGCGTGCAGCCGAATTGGGAGGCTGGTGTGTTTTTGGAGCACACTCTTCAATGTTAAATCGTCCACTGCGATTTCTCCGTCAGCCATTTTCTTCGCTTCTTCTTTAATTTCCTCAATAAAAGAATCCGCTTCGTACACTTTTCCCGGTTTTTTCTTTGCTTCTGCTGCCCTTAAAAGGTCCCTGTACTCCAGCCTTAGCCTTTCAAGCTCATCTATGAGGTCAATTTCTTTCTTGTTATCACAGGATGTTCTGAAAATCAGCCCTTCATTCTCTTCTTTAGCACGATAGCCAAATTGGCGCCAATTTTCCCTTGCTTCACTATCCTCAATTTTCTTGGATACAGCAACATAACGGCCATTTGGCATATATATCAGCGAATCTCCTGAAAACTCAATAAGACCTGACAATCTCGGTCCTTTGGTTCCGGCAGCGTCCTTTTCAACTTGAACAAGTATTCTTTCTCCCTGATGGACAAAAGAAGAGATGCTCCGTTTTTCCTTTACTTGCAGTTCTTCAGCAGAACAAACATAGGATGCCAGTTTGTCCCGATGAAGGAATCCGCTTTGATCTTCCCCTATCTCTACAAAAGCTGCATTCAATCCAGGCATTACTTTTGCAACGGTGCCCAAGTAAATATCCCCCACTGATGAACGCTGCTTCGGCTGATCGATAAATAGCTTCTCGACCCTCTTATCTTTTAAAAGCGCAAATCTGCGCTCTCTTGATGCATAATTGACAACTAACATATCCAAAACGATTTCCTCACTTTAAAACATTATTTATTCAGGTTATTAAAAACTTGCTCTTCAGTAAACATAAAGCAAATCGCCAATTTTAGCGGTCAGCACTTTTTCAGCAAAGCACGCATGCAGTAATTCATTTTCATCTAAAGCACCCTTCTCTTTCCCGTCCTTTTCAACTATGATTGGGTGTTTGCACCCTCGCTGAAATCTTTCCAGAACGTCAATAACCAATTCTTCTTCTCTGACAACGATTGGTTTTAATGTCCGGAAGTCGCTGTGTTTCCCGTAGTATCTCTCAAGGAGAAAACGGATAAATATGAATCGGCTCTGCTTCCATTCATGATATAGCGAAAACACCAAAAAAGCGAGGACTACCCATATATTCAGGTTTACTGGGGAAGTCAGCAAAGTTACTATTATGAAACTGGTTAGACCCGCAGCCGAAATGAAAAGTGTTTTTCTGTGCGCTTCCGGAAATGCCTGATTAAGAGAAAGCCATAAAAAAACTAGCTTTCCTCCATCCAACGGCCATACAGGGAGCAGATTAAAGATCAGTATCATTAAATTGAACTGAATAAACAGTTGTAATATATCAGCAGACACCCAAGAGAGCTCATAAAATAACAGCGCCGCCCCCATCATCCAAATATGCTGAAGCGGCCCTGCTATAATGACTACGATCTCCTCTTTCAGCGGCCGGTTTCCGTGTTCATCCATTTCCGCTACTCCTCCAAATGGCAAGAGGGCAATCTTTTTTATTCTCCAGGAATAAAGGGATGCTGCAGCGGCATGGCCCATTTCATGAACGAAGATAATCAGGAGCAGCATGCATAATTCCATAAAATGAGCAGTCGCGACAGATAGTCCGATTATGGCCCATAACAAAGGATGAATATGAATATGTTTAATTAATCCTGTTATTTTATTCAAATGGGATCACCTGGATCGGATCTATAAAATCATCATCTTTTTTAATCGCGAAATAAAAAGATCCTTTTTCTCCATCACCGGCGTCACCTGCCGTGCCTAAACCGGTTCCTTTTTCAACATATTGATATAAATTCACATTAATTTCAGCCAAATTGCCATACCAGGACTCACTTTTATCACCATGCTGAATAATCACCGTATTTCCGAAACCATCTTTCTTTCCAGCAAACCGCACGAGCCCTTCACTCATTGCTTCAATGGATGCTTCCTTACCTGTTTCGATTGTTATTCTCTGGCCATTATCATTAAAGTCTTCCAGGATTTTTGCAGATGCAGGCAATGCATACTCACTGTTTTCATCAACGTTCTTCTCATCTTTTTGGCCATCTGAAAATGGCAGCAGTGCCAGCGGTTTTCCGAATTGTTCTTCATACCAGCCGGAAACCGCGGCGAATTGAAAATCTTTCTCCATGGCTGCCTTTACAAAATCTCTTGCAGGATCAAATGTCGCAGCCTGATTTTTAAAAAGAATAGCAGCGAATAAAAAAACACAGGCAGAAGCAAGCAATTTGAAAAGAAATAGTTCCTTGCGAAATAAGGGGTGATTTCCCTCATCGAGTTTGCTCTCGTATGAAGGCAGCTTATTAAACCCATACCGCTCTTCATCTTCTGTCCAAAGAACAGTTGAGTCTCTCTTTTTTGAGAATCTTTCATTCTCCTTTTTTCTCCGCTCAATTCTCTTGCGTATTTCATCCGCTCTTGAATTCATAATATCCCCACCATTTCTATATAGCTCTATTTGTACAAGTTTATGAGTTGTCCAAATAGAGTATGACTTGAAGTGGGTGTCTGAGATAAAAAAATAAACCGGGGAAGGCTCCCCGGCTTTAGTTCAACAAATTTCAATTATTTAACACCAAAAAACTTTTTTAGCTTTGAAAAGACACCTTTATTCTCCTCTTCAAGGGGCTGAAGCGGTACAGCTTCACCAAGTATGCGGCGGGCGATATTACGGTAAGCAACAGAAGCTTTGCTGTTAGGATTTAAAGCAATAGGCTCACCATGATTGGATGCCTTGATCACTTCATCATCATCAGCCACAATTCCGATTAAATCAATCGACAAATGTGCGGTTATTTCATCGACATCGAGCATGTCGCCATTTTTCATCATATGGCTTCTAATTCTATTTATTATCAGTTTTGGAGCCTCTACATTTTCCTCTTTTTCAAGCAAGCCGATAATCCGGTCAGCATCACGTACGGCTGAAACTTCAGGAGTGGTAACAACAATTGCTTTATCTGCACCGGCAACAGCATTTTTGTACCCCTGCTCAATTCCGGCAGGGCAATCTATGACAATATAGTCATAATCCTGCTTTAATTCATCGACCAGTTTTTTCATCTGTTCTGGTGTAACAGCCGTCTTGTCACTTGTTTGAGCAGCGGGAAGCAAATACAGCAAATCCTCAAACCGCTTATCTTTAACCACAGCCTGATGAATTTTGCACCGGCCTTCAACTACATCGACCAGATCATAAATAATGCGGTTTTCCAGTCCCATCACCACATCAAGATTTCGAAGGCCAATGTCTGTATCCACCAGGCACACTCTTTTCCCCTGAAGGGCCAAAGCAGTACCTACATTTGCGGATGTAGTCGTTTTTCCGACCCCGCCTTTTCCGGAAGTAATGACAATCGCTTCTCCCATCCTAGCTTCCCCCTTGCAATCTAGTTATATTCGGTCTCAGATGCATTAATACTTGTAATCTATCTACGGTTATTTGATCGTTTTCATCTATGTAAGCACATTCCATTTCTCTTTTTTCGTCATCCTGATCCTTGTCAGGTGCCCGGTTAATACAATGGCTGATCCTTAATTGGGATGGTTTCATAAGCGAAGCAGCGATAACGGCTTCCTTATTCCCATGGCATCCGGCATGGGCTATGCCTTTTAGCGCCCCCATTATAAAGATGTTTCCTCCTGCCATGACAGTGCCCCCGGGATTTACATCTCCGATAAGAAGCAGGTCTCCCGCCACTTCGAGAACCTGCCCGGAACGAATCACCTTTGCAACAGAAACAATTTCGTTTTCTTCCTTCTGTTTTTCAGCTTCTTCTTTGGTAATGACATTGGAGCTTATAGACTCAACAATCAGGTTCTTCTTTTGCCTGATTAACTCCTTCAACTCTTCCTGCTGTACTTCTGTGAGATAACGGTTCCCGACTTGTACCCTCACTGAAAGAAGCCGGTCTTCAACCGATCTGGAGTTTTCTGAAAGCTTTCTATCAAGTTCTTTCTTCAGCTCTCCATATGAACAGGAATCATCGAGATGCAATGTCAGACCATCTTTCGTCCCTTTTATTGTAACGTTTTGGTTTTTTTTCATTTCAAGATGTTCACCTCAATGATAAGAAACACATAAGTGCTGCTGGCACTCTATTTTAAAGCAGTCCATGAACTGCTATTTTTTCAAATAGCCGCAAGGCCATTCTTTTTAAACAAATTATGTCAATTATCCCTATCCAATTTGCCCATATAGGTAGGATTCGACAGAAACCTTCTAAATTCCTTTTTTACTAAAAATTATTCATTTAAAAGAAACCGGATTAATCCGGTTTCTTTTAAATGAATTGTGAAATTATATCACTTCAAACGATTAGTCGTTTAAGCTATCTGCAAATTTTTCAGAAAGTCTTTTAAAAGGATAAACAGCTAAAACAATGAAAATGGCATTTAATATCAACGTTGGCACGAGACGGGAAGAAAGAAAGGCTGCAAAGACCATATCAGTATGGTGAATTAATAAGTTCATCTGGTAGACACCGGCCTCAAGGAGGGTGATGCCTAAGAGCACAATGATGGAAGCCATAGCCATATTCGTCTGAAGAATTTTCATTAGTTTGGTTGTAATAAAAGCTATGACTGGAAATAGAAACAGGTAAATGCCGATAATTTCCACATACACAATGTCAAAAAGCAAGCCGAATAATAAGCCGTAAAGAATTCCGTGTTTTTTTGAGCCAAAAATGGTCAAAAAAAGCAATCCGGCCATCAGGAAACGGGGAACTGCTATTTTTCCGCTGCCTAACAAATCATGCGGAGTTAATTGAACAAATATGCTTTCACCGATAAATAAGGCCAGGAGTATGAGTGGAAGAAGGAATCTTCTCACAGTTCCTCCTCCTTCTCATCAACCATTTCCATTAGTTCAGGCTGCAAAGCACCTCTTTTAACGACCATTACATGTCCAATATCGTAGAAATCTGCCCCCGGCTTAACATAGGCGGTCTGGGTAAGTCCAAATTCATCAGGAACAACATCAACAACCTTACCAATCGGCAGGCTCTCAGGAAAAACGCCGCCTAGACCTGATGTAATAACGTTTTGATCCTTTTTAACCTTTGCATCATAAGGAATTCGCTTAAGCAAAAGAAGACCTTTTTCCTTATCATAGCCTTCAATCAGACCGAAAAAGTTATTTTCGCCTGCCTGAATTTTTGCAGAGATGCGATTTGTCGGGTCCATCGAACTAAGAAGCTGAACTGTTGAAGTAAAGGTATTGCTGCTTTTCACTTTGCCGATCAGGCCTTTAGACGTAATGACAGCCATGTTCGGTTCAATGCCAGCATTTTTCCCTTTATTAATGATTAGCAATTCATGCCATCTGTCGGGATTTCTTCCTATAACAGTTGCCTGCTTTGGCTCAAATTCACTTAAAGAGTCTTTCTTATCCAGAATCTCACGAAGTTCTGTATTATCTTTTTTCAGCCGCTGAACTTCAGACTCAAGGCGTGCAAGTTCATCCAGTCTTGTCTTCAAATCTTTATTTTCTTTGTATGTATTTTGCAAGTCTTCGACATTTTCAAAGAATCCTGCCACATAATTCACAGGGCTGGAAACAGCATTTTGTATAAACCCGGTAGTATCTTTTAAAAATTGTTCAGGCCAGGTCAAATTTTCTCTATCTTTTAAAGAAAATCCAATCAATGCCACGAGAATAATAATGCTGACAAGCAAAATAATCAGGCGTTTGTTCAAAAAGAACTGTGGCATCCGTTACACCTCGATTAGTAGTATTTCAGAAAAAATTGCGCCATTCAGGCACTGCTCAACAAAATATAACATATATCTGCGAAATTATCATTTAACTTAGATAAGCGGAAGCGCCTTGCCCACCCCCGACACCTCGAGGGGGTAGGCGCTTCCGCTATACAGTTCTCGTAGTTGAAAATTATATGCTTTCTTATTTTATAAGCCAAATTTGAGCCCATGCACTTTTTATGAAGTGAATGGGCTTTATCATTTTCTTATTCAGGCTTATATTTATCTGGATTCTTTAGCTTTCGTTTTGAATAAATCGATATGGTCAAGAGCTTTTCCCGTACCGATGGCGACACAGTCCAATGGGTTTTCAGCAATAAGGACAGGCATTTTCGTTTCTTCGCTGATTACCTTGTCCAGGTTGCGGAGAAGCGCTCCCCCGCCAGTAAGGACAATACCTCTATCCATAATATCTGCCGCCAGTTCAGGAGGAGTTTTTTCAAGAGTATTTTTTACTGCATCCACAATTGCATAAACTGTGTCATTCAACGCTTTTGAAATTTCTTCAGCAGTAATTTCAATAGTTTTTGGCAGGCCTGTCAGCAGATCGCGTCCGCGAATTTCCATGTTTTCGACGCCTTCCGGATCTCCAGCAGAACCCACTTCCACCTTAATTGTCTCTGCTGTACGGTCACCAATCATTAAGTTGTAATTTTTGCGGATATAATTAATGATCGCATCATCCATTTCATCACCGGCAATGCGGATGGATTGGCTAGTAACAATTCCGCCCAGGGAAATGATGGCTACTTCAGTAGTACCTCCCCCGATATCGACCACCATGCTTCCTGTCGGTTCCCACACAGGAAGATTAGCCCCGATTGCAGCGGCAAACGGCTCTTCGATGGTATAAGCATCGCGTGCCCCTGCCTGGCGGGTTGCATCGACAACTGCACGTTCTTCAACAGCTGTAATACCGGATGGCACACAAACCATTACATATGGCTTGCCTGAAAAGAAGCCCTTATTTTTATTGGCTTGTTTAATATAATATTTCATCATGACTGCGGTTGTTTCATAATCCGCAATTACGCCATCCTTCATTGGACGGAGCGCAACAATATTACCTGGTGTACGGCCGATCATATTTTTCGCGTCATTGCCGACAGCTACAATATTTTTCGTATCAGTCTGCAGTGCTACTACTGACGGCTCTCTGACAACGATTCCTTTTCCTTTCACATAAACAAGTGTATTAGCTGTTCCTAAATCTATTCCAAGGTCTCTAGTACCGATTCCAAACATAAATGGTATCTCCCTTTCTGATACAAATTGCTCATTTTCCTAAGTAAGGTATTTTAATGGAATTTTCTTTAATTTTTCTAGTACAATGAGCCTCCAAAAAGCAAGGCATCTCAAAAATCATAACCAATATTATAGCGCAACGTCAAATAAAAACATAGTGTTATAAATACCCTTTTTCCTTTAAACTGACAAATTTATTTTCACCGATGATCAGATGGTCCAGCACATCGATGCCGATTATTTTTCCGGACTCTGCAAGTCTCCTGGTTACTTCAATATCTTCCCGGCTTGGAGTCGGATCACCGCTCGGATGATTATGAATGCAGATAATGGACGCAGCCGATCTGCGAAATGCCTCTTTAAAGACCTCCCTTGGATGAACAATGGAAGCATTCAGGCTTCCAATAAAGATGGTCTGCTTATGAAGCACCTGATTTTTTGTATTTAAATAAAGGCATACAAAATGTTCCTGAGACAGGAATCGCATATCATGCATAACATAATTTGCTCCATCCTCAGGAGAACGGATAATATATCTGTCTTCATATGTGAGATTTGAAATCCTCCGGCCGATTTCAACTGCTGCCAGCAGCTGAATTGCCTTTGCCGATCCTATGCCTTTAATGGACGTTATTTCATCCAGGGATGCATCCTTTAATAGCCGGAGTCCTTCAAAATGGGTAAGAAGCCTGTTCGCTAATTGCAGAACAGATTCATCTTTCGTGCCTGTCCTGAGTAGTATCGCTATCAGTTCGTGATTGGATAAGCTCTGCGGACCATTTTGGACAAAGCGCTCACGAGGGCGTTCATCTTGAGGGAAATCTTTAATCAATAGAGTTTCCGTTTGCATATTTTCCTCCCTAAACTCTGGGGTCAGGGAGCTGAAGATGAAAAAAGTATATTAAGGAAGCGGATACCCTGCTTTCCTTAATTCACGAACCGTTCTGGAGACAGGAAGGCCAACAACAGAGAAATAATCTCCGGTTATGCTTTTTACAAGCATGCTGCCAATGCCTTGTATCCCATATGCCCCTGCCTTGTCGAATGGTTCACCGGTGCCAATATAAGAGTTAATTTCTTCATCCGTTAACTCCCAGAACACCACATCGGTTTTTTCATAAAATGTAATTACATTTTCAGGCGTCATAATGGATACACCTGTGTAAACAGAATGGGTGCTTCCAGACAGACTTTTGAGCATAGTGAAGGCTTCCTTGCCGCTGCCTGGCTTTCCTAAAACATTGCCGTCTTTAACTACAACTGTATCTGAGCCAATTACATATGAATCAGGATGCTTTTTAAATACAGCCTGTGCCTTTCTATGGGCAAGCTCCTTCACGATCTCTCCTGGTGACAGCACGGGATCAAAACTTTCATCGACATCACTGCTGGAGACTTCAAAATGCAAATGAAGATTTTCAAGAAGTTCTTTTCGCCGCGGGGAAGAAGAGGCTAAAATGAGGTTTTGCATGTAATCACCTTACCTTTATGTATCGTATTGGGAGATACAGGTTAATCGTATCAAAAAATTGCCAGACAAACAATTTTAAAGAGGTCATTTATTGATATTTTTATCATATATTATCGAATAATGACAAAAAGAAAGAGTCTGTCTAAATTTCCCGAACAGACTCCATTTAATATGTGATATTTCCCAGAAAATATTCGAAACGAATATTATTATGGCAAAATATGCCGGGTCCTTACTGCCCGTCTGACTGCAGCAAAGTCTGATAAGCTGCAAGAAACGCCAGCAGATGCTCCTGAATTTTTCCGGCTGATGCAGAATCACCCGCCTGCTGGTATGCGTCTATTTGCTTTGAAGCACCCAACAGTTCTTCTCTTATAGAAATCAGGCTTTTATTTTTAATTTGATCGGCCGGCAGATCATTCACTGCCTTGCTATGATTTTTTATTTTCTCAGCCGCCTCAGGGGTTATGGAGCTGCCGAGAGAGGCACTGGCTGCACCTTCTGAAAGGGATTGATAAAAGGCAGGAGCATTTTCTGCAAGTTTTTTCTCTTCGGTATTCAGCCCTTTAATCGCTTTACCTTCAAAGGCGACTTCTTTTGCAAATACATCAATCCCTTTGCTTTTTAGATCCGCACCTATTTCCTTCGCCTGATCAAGGCTACCGGAAACCCCTAAAAAAAGAAAAGTCTGCTCTCCCATTTTTATTGTTTGGCTATAGACTCCTTTTTGTGAGTTAGCTTCCTGGATTTGCTGTGCTGCTTCACTGTTTGAGAAAACGCCGCCTTGAACTACGTATGCAGTTAGGGCCTCTAAAGCTGCCGCTGCAGCGGGTGTCTTCTGATTTGATGCTGCCGGAGTTTCATTAATTGGAGGCGCCACAGTTTCTGCTGCCTGATCTGTAAATACCAGCTTCAGCATGATGAATCCAAAGCTTGTCCCAAGCAGTACAGCAAAAAACACAGCCAGAAATATGGATGTTAAGAATCCTTGCTTATTTCTCCCCTGGAATTTCTTAGCCAGAGTGCTCAGCCCATTTTTTGCTGGTGATTTAGGAGGAGCTGCTTTTTTATATTCCTTTATATCCGCATCTTCCGTTTCCTCAGGCAGAATCCAGTCGAAGCTGTCATCCGCCTCTTTGCCGGCCGCTGTTTGTATGGATGCGAAAAATTCAGTTTGCTCCTGCTTCTTCTTTCTATCCAGCTGTCTCGGATCCCATGCTTTCTCCTGCACTTCTTCCTTTTTCTCCTGAAACGGACGGTCCTTGCCATTTATTTTAATCGTGATCGTTTTTTCGCTTTTAGGCTTGTCCACATCTCATCCTCCTTCCGTACCGTTTCCTGAATTGTTTTCATCCTAACATAAGGAAAAAAAAAAATAACAAGACTTTTGTCGTCTTGTTACGGAAGGATTTCGTCAAATTTTTCATTAGTATTTCCGGATAATTTTCTGTAATTAAATCAGGATCTAATTTATATATGGGGATTCCTTCATTGCCATCAGAATAGCATAAACTCCGCTTTTCGCCTTTAAAACAAACAGCAGTTATGGATTTTCCTTTGACGACAGCAAAAGTATACTCTGAAGGCTGAAGAAGTTTTTTTGTATCCGGGTCCCTAATAGGTTCAATGAAGTCAGCTTCTGCCAGTCTTTTGTATGTCACTTTTTCCGGCAGCGCACTTCCGCTGATCATTTCATTTTTTATATAAAGCTCTGCTGATTCCTTTAATGCAAAGGCATTACCCACAAAAGCCTGATCCTTTACTCTTTGAATGACATTATTAACAGCGATGATGGCTATTAAAGAAATGATGCCTAATATAATTAGGACAGCAAGCACTTCAATTAATGTAAATCCTTTTTGTTTTAGTCTAGCAGCAAACATCATTTACTAGACCTCTCTTCATTTTTTTGATTAAGGTGTTTTCTCATCATCCTCAGCTTCCAGTTCAGAGAAACTGCTTAATGGATTTCTTTTATTGGAAATTCCCGGGGCATCCAAAGGAGGAATCTCCTTTCGCAATTCTTCCAGTTCAGGGTAGTAATAGGCAGCTATCGCCAGTTCGAATTCAACCATCTGGTCTTCCTGCATTACACTTACAACTTCATCGAATCCTGTATACTTCAGGCTTTCCACTTTAATGATTCTTTTTAAATCTAATAGATTCTTTATGAAACTTTCCATTTCAAAATATGTATCTGCTTGTCCATTTAAGACAATAGAAACCTTTTTAATCCCATTTGGCAGCTTCTCTTCAGATAATGGATCTGCTTCTGCAATTTCATTGGAATCATCCGTTTCAGGCTCCGCCTCTGAAACTTCTTGTTGAGACTGATTCCTTTCTTCTTCAGACAGGTCGATTTCTTCATCACTTTCCGTCCCATTCATCTTCAATTCTATGATATTGGTATCTGATATAATTTCAGATTTTTCGATATCCAAAAGAAGCTGATCAAGCAGCCTCTTAACCGGCACCTGTTTTTGAAGTTCAACTGTGCTCAATACGGTTTGATCATTCAGCTGCTGAAGATTATTTTCTAATATGGTTAATTGCTGAGCGGCCATTTGCAGCTCGGTTTGCTTTCTGTCCATTTTTTCGTTCAAAGGGCTAATAAAGAGATAATAACTGCCAAAAGCCATTGCCGCGAATAGAACAACGGCAAGCAAGAAAACCCCAAGCTGTTTTTTGGAAATTTCCCGGTTCACGGAGAATCATCTCCTTCCTCTTGCTGAGCGGCGGAATCCTTCTCCTCTATATCTTTGATTACTTTCTGTTCGGCTGCTTCATTAAGCAATGATGTGTTAATTTTTAATTCATATTCTGCATAATACCTCGGCTGAATGTTTGCCTGTTTTCGAAGTTCAGCTGCTTCATCTTTTAAGATGTCTGCTGTTTTAGCTTCGGTTATAATCGCTTCGTCAACCCAGGACAATTCCGTCAAACTATGCAAATAATAGGCCGCCTCACTTTTTGCATCAAATTGAACGATTTGTTTGATTCTGTTTTCTTCATCCAGCTCAAATTCTATTACAAATCCTCGTTCAGGAAGAAGCCTGGTTATTTGTTCCATAAGGAAGACTAAATCGAATGGCTGTCTGTCTGCCCATTCAATTGCAACTTTCAGCTCCTCTGCCGCATTGGAAGATTGATATTCTTGAAGCTTTGCCTGCTGAGCTTCAAGAATTTCATTTGTCTGGATTATTCTTTTCTCAATTCCCAAAAGCTCATTGTTTTTCTCTTTAACCGTTAAAAAAACAAGCAAGAAGGCTGCAGTAAGCAGGACTACAATAAAAGCTATCATAATATAGACGTTTTTAGGCCTTTTTTCCTTTTGAGGAAGCAGGTTAATGTCAACTCGCATGTGCTACCCCTCTTTTAAACCCAGTCCAATATTTACATGGAAAGATGATTGTTTTAACAGCTCATTTTGTCCGGTGATAAGGCAGTCTTCGAAAGAAGCAACTGGCACTTCCATTCTGTTTTTTATGTCCTTATGAATGTTTTCAAGCCATGGATGGTCACCGCTTACAATGATCCTGTCAATTTGGCGCTGTCCCTGATTTAATGAATACCTGTAAAAATTCATTACTTTTTCTATATCATTGTAAATATCCAATAGGGGATTTAGCACTTCTTCTTCTTTGCCAATGTATTCTATCTTCTTTTCTCCACTGGGCATTTTTACAGTCCCCCACTTGCTGAGATCGATCTCAATCGCAATATTTCTCATGAATACCGGTATGTCCGATTCGAAGATGCTGCACACTGCAGAATTAAGGTCAAACTGAATGAGCATGATATCTTCTCCTGTTTTATCCTCAAAATGGCTGCAATAAAGCCGATACAGTGCTAGAGAAGACACATCTGCAGCAGCGGGACGGAGTTTTGCATCCTCGAAAAGACCGGTATATTCCATGACAATTTCCTCAGGCGCAGCGAATAGCAGTATTTCAGTTGAATTCTGCTGATTAATACCGAGAACATGATAATCAAAAACAGGCTCTTCAAAAGGCAGGTGTATGCTTGTGCCGAGTTCCATATATAAATAGCCTTTAATTTCATCCAGCTGGACATCTCCTGGCAATGTCAGCTTTCTCAAAACAATAAAAGGATCAGGTACAGTAAAAAATACCTGCCTGTTTTTTATTTTCCACTCATTGACGCATTCTTCAAGAATGAGAGCAAGTGTATCATAATCCAGGATCTTCCCATCCTTAATAATTCCCGGCGGCAGAAAACGTTCATTCCATTTTGCCATTTCCAAATCGCGCTGACTTTTTAATTCTGCATAACGAATAACGTGGTCTTTGATAATGATATTTACAGGCTTCTTTTTTCCGGGAAGAAATCGCTTTGCCATGATGAAAAACTCCTTGTTAATAGAATTGCCTAGGGAGAGATAAGAGCCGGAATAATCCAGCTCCTAGCCCAAAAATTCGTATCCTTATAGAAATAAATGAAAATACCATTCAATTAATTCATTCCCATAGAAATATGCTATTAAAGTCCCGATTCCTATGAATGGACCAAATGGGATGGGCTTGCCTTTTTGCACAAGTCCCAGAACCATGCCAAGTCCTCCAAGGACAGCTCCGAACAAAGTTGCGAGAAAAAACGAAAGCATAACAAGCTTTACACCTAATGCAATGCCGATGACAGCATACAGCTTTATATCCCCTCCACCCATGCCGCCTTTACTGATAACAGCTATAAGCATCAGAAGGAAAAAACCAAGTCCTGAACCTGCTAAACTGTCCCACCATGGAGAGAGCGGAATGAAAATGCGTTCTGCCATAATAATTACAGCAAAAAACAATAAAACCTTATCCGGGATGATCATATATTTGAAATCAGATACAAACACAATGATCACAAGGGAAATCAGTGTCCAGGCGACAAACAATTCAGCAGTCCAGCCCATGATCAGCGGCGCAGCCGCAAATAAAATCCCTGTGGAAAGCTCAACAGCCGGATATAAGGCTGAAACCGGCGCTTTGCAGCGCCGGCATTTTCCGCCTAGAATTATATACGATAGTATTGGAATAAGCTCCAGAGGTGATAGAGTATGCTTACATTTTGGGCAATGGGACCGCGGTGCTGCGATAGACTGGTTTTGCGGGATTCTTAGGCCTGCTACGTTGTAGAAGGAGCCAAGGATGGTACCTAAAATAAATGACAAGCTATAAATGCTAATCATTTAATTAGTCTTCAACCTCTGTTCCTTCAGGATCATTTCCACTGAACTCAAGAAGTTGAGCTTCAGTAACTGTAACGTCACTTGTACTATCTTTAACAATTTTTCCACCATCATGTTTTTGCAGCTTGTAAGTGAACTTACCGTCAGTTCCTTTTTCTACTGTTACAACATAATCTTTATCTTTTACTTTCTCTAAATAAGATTTCAAATCATCGTGAGTCAAATCCTGAGCAGAAGGGTTTGTTGTAATATAAAGTTTTGCAGCATTAACAATCTGAACTGCTTCTGCAACTTTTGCATCATCCTTAGTTTTATTAATCAACCCACCGATACTAGGAACAGCAATCGCCGCAATAATTCCCAAAATAACAATAACCGCAAGCAATTCAATCAGTGTCAATCCTTTTTGATTCTTAAGTCTATTCCTTAAATTTTTCAGCATTTTTTCTCTCCCTCTCAAATATTCTAGTTTATTTTACCTATTATGGCACTATTATACTAAACTCAAATTCTAATAACAGTCGAATTTTTTACTATTTTGTAAATATTTAGCCAATGTGCTGGAATATTTCAAACATCGGTACCATAATTGATGTGACTATAGTCCCGACTATACTGGCCAGAAAGACGATCATGAGGGGTTCAATGAGTGATTTAAGCCTGTCTGTGGCGCTTTCTACTTCTTTTTCATAAAAGTCAGCTACCTTCCCAAGCATGGCATCAAGCGATCCTGACTCTTCCCCAATGGCTATCATTTGAGAGACTAGCGGAGGGAACACCCAGTGTTTTTTCATCGGTTCCGTCAGAGACTTCCCCTGCTCGAGTGAATCTCTTGATTTTGCAATTACCTTTGCCATCACTTCATTTTCTACAATGCTTTCTACAATGCTTAAGGCCTGCAGAATCGGCACAGAGCTGGAAAACAAGGAGCTTAAGGTTCTTGTCATTCTTGCTATGGCTGCTTTCTGAAGAATCTTTCCGAAGATAGGCATTCTCAGCAGGAAATAATCAAGATAATATTTACTGGCTTTGTTATTGCGAACTAATACAACACCCATAAAAACGACCAAAAATAAGCTGATGATCAGCCACCAGTATTGCTGCATAAATTCACTGGAGCCCAGAACAAATTGTGTAATGGCAGGGAGTTCTCCTCCGAAATCCTTAAACATCTCCACGAAAATAGGAACAACAGAAACAAGCAGAAAGATGACTACTGCAATAGCTATAATGCCGACAGTTATCGGATAGGCAAGTGCTGAAATGATTTTCTGCTTTGTGTAGTGCTGCTTTTCAAAATGAACTGCCAGCCTTTCCAGCGTTTCATCCATATTCCCGCCTGCTTCGCCTGCTTTGATCATATTGACAAACATTCCACTGAAGATTTTTCTATGTCTGGAGGCAGCATCTGAAAGCGGAAGTCCATCACGCAAGTCCTGTTCGACAGCTTTCAATGCTTTTTTCAGCGCTTTGCTTTCTGTTTGCTTCGCAAGTATTGCGGTTGACTCTACTACTGTCACTCCGGCTTTCAGCAAAGTTGCAAACTGACGCAGATAGATAACAAAATCCTGAAGCTTAACAGGATTGCCAATTGTTATTTCTTTTGTTAAAAAAGTCTCCGGAACTTCCTGTATATCAAGAACTCTTATTCCGTTTTCCTTCAGCTGAAGCATAGCTTCCCTTTTAGAAACTGCTGTCACGATCCCTGACTTCTTGCCTTTTCGGTCACGCCCGCTGTATTTATAGCGGGACATGATCCGTCACCTGTTCCTGTATGTATGGCAATGCTGATTCTTTGGCGATTTTTCCGGTCTCCAGGAGAGAATTAATGCTTGTCTCAAGTGTATGCATTCCCTGGGCGCGTGATGTTTGCATCACATTAATAATCTGATAAATCTTTTCATTTCGAATCAGGTTTGCTACAGCTGAATTATTGATAAGAATTTCTGTAGCTGCATAACGGCCCTTCCTGTCAGCTTTCAGAAAAAGTCGCTGCGATATAATTGATACTAGTACAGTGGCAAGCTGGATTCTGATTTGTGCCTGCTGTGAAGGCGGAAATACATCAATAATCCGGTTAATTGTAGCCGGAGCACTGGAAGTATGCAGTGTTCCAAGAACTAAATGGCCAGTTTCGGCTGCTGTTATGGCTGTTTGAATAGTTTCCAGGTCCCGCATTTCCCCTACTAGAATGACATCCGGGTCCTGCCGTAAAGCAGCTCTCAATCCATTAGCAAAATGCTTTGTATCAAATCCCACTTCACGCTGATCAATAATGCACTTTCCATGCTTATGCAGATATTCAATCGGGTCCTCGAGCGTGATAATATGTTTTCTCATCGTCTCGTTCATATAATTAATCATTGATGCCAATGTCGTTGATTTCCCGCTTCCCGTCGGCCCTGTTACCAGCACTAGCCCCTGGGGTTTTTCTGCCACTTTTTTTAATACAGGGGGAAGCCCAAGTTCTTCTAAAGCAGGAATTCGTGTAGGGACAACACGGATGGCCAGTGATATGCATGACCGCTGAAAATAAGCATTGACCCTGAAACGGGACAGTCCCGGGATTCCATATGAGAAATCAAGCTCGCCGATATCCTCGAATTTTTTCCATATGTCTGCAGGAATAATTGCCTTAGCCATGCCCTCGGTGTCTTCAGGACGCAAACTTTCTTTCCCATATTTTTTTAAACCCCCATTAATTCTTATGACGGGGGGGACCCCAACAGTCAAATGGAGATCCGAGGCCTTCAGCTCATACGCCACTCTCAACAGATGTTCTATTTTAGTTTTCATACTGTACTCCTAATCAGATATAGCTACCCGTAATACTTCTTCAGTGGTTGTAATGCCCTGTTTTACTTTTAGCAGGCCATCGTCAATAAGAAAAACTGTTTTATTTCTTATTGCATAATCCCGAAGTTTTGAAAATGATTCACCATTCATAATGATTTTACGCATCTCATCGTTTATGGGCAGCACTTCGTGAATGGCAATTCTCCCCTTATATCCAGTCATATTACAGGAAGAACAGCCTTTCCCCCGCACAACCTTCTCAAGCCTTATGCCTCTCTTTGCAAAGATTTCGATTTCCCGCTTAGCCGGCTGCTGTTCTTCGGCACAATCCCGGCAGACTTTCCTTACCAGCCGCTGTGCAACAATTCCGCTCAAAGACGATGCGACGAGAAATGGTTCGACTCCCATATCCAGCAGACGTGTAATGGAACCTAATGAATCATTTGTATGCAATGTACTAAGCACAAGATGTCCCGTTAATGATGCTCTAATTGAAACTTCTGCAGTTTCTCTATCCCTGATTTCACCTACCATAATGATATTTGGATCCTGACGCAGAATAGCTCGTAAACCTTTCGCAAAAGTCATTCCGACATTTGAGTTAACTTGAATCTGATTAATTCCTTCAAGCTGATACTCAACCGGATCTTCAACGGTTATAATGTTTACTTCTTCACAGTTCAGGCGATTTAAAGCCGCATATAGAGTAGAGGATTTCCCTGAGCCGGTAGGACCGGTTATCAAAACAATGCCTGTAGGCTTTTCAATCATTTCGGTAAATCTCTGCAGATTTAATTTATTGAAGCCAAGCTTTTGGATGTCATTCAAAGCACTGCCTAAGTCCAGCAATCTCAAAACAATTTTCTCACCATACACAGTGGGAAGTGTAGAAACCCTCAAGTCTACCGGATGAAAATCAATATTAAGCTTTATTCTTCCATCCTGGGGAATTCTATGTTCAGTAATATCCAGGTTGGACATGATTTTAATTCGGGCTGAAAGCACACTTTGCATATGCTTAGGGAGAACACGCTCAGTTCTTAAAACTCCATCTATCCGGTATCTGATCAGCACCTTTGTTTCCTGGGGATCTAGGTGTATATCACTTGCCTTTAAAGCAGCTGCACTGGCAATGATCTGATTGACAAGACGGACGACCGGGGAATCTTCATCTACCATCTGCTTATCTTCTGCTGCATCAGGATTCCCAGCTGTCCCCAGCAGTTCCTCAAAACCTTCATTCATATCGTAATATTTATTGATTGCCCGGAGAATATCATCCTTTGTTGCAATGGCCGCTTCAATTTGAAACCCCGTTGATAGCCGCAAATCATCAATAGTGTAGAAATCCATAGGATCGGCCATGGCCACAAATAGCTTCTCTCCGTCTTTCTTTAATGGGATGAGGAGATTGCGCTTTGCCACGTCTTTTGGAACGATGCTGAACAGCTTAGTATCAAAGGGATAGCGATACAAGCTGACATGTGGAATCCCAAGCTGAAATTCAAGAACCTCAATCAGCTGCTGTTCTGTAATATATCCTTTTTGAAGCAAAACATCACCGAGCTTTTGATTTGAATCCTTTTCTCTTAAAGATGTTTGAAGCTGCTCCCCGGTGATAAGGCCGGCGTCCACCAGCAAATCTCCCAGTCTCTTACGCATCTGCTTCATGCCCATCACTGCCTTACCTTTTTATTTGACGGCTTCATCCTCTATTCCCCATAGGTCTTCACCATTTCCACTTTTATTCACGCTAGTGTCTTTATTGCCATCTGTTTCAGATTGTTTATTTTTAGTGTCCTGTTCAGCTGAAGTACTGCCATCAACTGATTCTGATTTCTCATTCTCAGTGCTTACGCTTTCTTCAGGCACATTTCCCGCTGTTTCATTTGCGCTATTCGGATTATCCTTTTTAATTGCCAGACTGTATATAAGAACCTCATGAACTGGCGGATAGAAGTCCTCTGCTATTTTTTCGGAGTTTACTAGTTTTCCTGCTTCATCAATCTGATTACGATATACATCTATCAAAATGCCTTCTTCGCCTTCAACTCCAGTTCTTTTTTGTCCAAATGGCAGCTTGGCATCAGTTTGGATTATTGTTTTCGGCTTAAAAGTCTGCTTATTTTTTAGAACTGCCTGATAAGTATATATCGTTTTGGGCCCTTTAACAGAAACATACAAAAGCTTATCAAGCTGCTGGAATTCAATCACGTATTCATGGTCATTCGGATTACTAAAAATTAAATCCATTTGTTTTAGTGAGTCCACTCTGGCCTCAAATCCGGGTTCAATGTATCCAGGAAGCAATCTCCCAATATGCCTTTCTGTAATCATAAAGTTGGTGTTCAGCAGGGCTTTGTAAATAGCAGACGATAGGATGCTTATTTCGTCTGCTTCGAAATGCAAGCTTCCTCTTTCTTCAGCAAGCTCAAGAAAAGAAACTTGTGAATGCGGAGCAACTTCAATGCTTCCTTCTTTGCCAGCCCACATATCAATAACACTTTCTTTACCGGAGATTTTAGTTGACGATTCGGCAATCACCTCATCCTCGAGAAGGTCTCCGGGTAAATAGTTTTGCAGTTTTAACGTATGATTGCCATTTTCCAGCAATGTCGCATACATAAGAAGGTCAGCTAAAAGATTTTCGCGTTCTAAGCTATCTTTATAAAGGTCCGGCAGCATTTCTTCCAGAAGAGCATTGAGCTTTTCTTCATCTATTTTGACAATGAGCTGATTTTTCTTGCCTGACGATGCAAGAGAAATGCTTTGTTGAATATCAAATTGATAAAACGCTGAAACGGGTTTGATATCCTTCGTTACTTCCTGGAATTGAAGCGAGACAGCTGTACCATTAAGCCATTGTTCCTGCTTTTCAGTTATATAGGCTAATGCCCGGGACTTGTCCATTCCTGTTACGTCTTCATTTCCAATAAAAGTACCTTCAGCAAATGCGTCATGATCGGAAAAGACCTTTCCGTATGCTGCAGTTCCAATATAAGAAAAGCTTATAATAAACGAGGTGCAGAGTGCTGTAATCAAAAATAGCTTTATTATCTGAGGATTTCTCACATTGAGCTTCCTCCTTCAATTATGCATTCACATTCATTGACAGATTTACAACTACATTCGGGCCATTTTCTTGAGCTTTCTGTACGTCCTGTTCTGATAAAATTCGCCCGGACGGGAACAATATATTTCCATTTAAGTCATAGATATCAGCTTCTAACTCTTTGCCGACTAATAATTCCATTTGTTTGTTTTTCAATGATTGAAGCTGATAATTGTTGTCTTCTTCACTCGGAAAGACTCCACTTCCAGTTATTGGGTTAAGCAGTGATACATTGCTTAGGTACCTTTCAGATGAATCTTCCTTAACAATAAGAATATCCTTTCCATAAGTTAAGATTTCTTCGGCAGCCATTACTGCAGAAGCATCTGAAAGCTGAATCTCAACTCCTAGTATATTTCCAGTTTCTTCATCTGTGTAAAACTCCGCTGTTTCTCCCAATAATTGGCCTTTTCGTGTCATTACCTTGGTTTGGGTAATGCGGATTTTTTTGTTTACCAGCTGATTTGCAATTGGGATTTCATTTAAATCAATTACGGCACGGTCACTTTCCACTGTCACAGCGTATTCGCCGATTCCGATTATCTTTTTGAATGGAATTGCTTTTACACTAACTTGCCAATCTTCATGCTCAATTGTTAAGAAATCGATGGAGCCTTTTTCAGGATTTATGACCAATGATTTTACTGTTCCAATTTCCTGGCCTTCCTGAATAGAGATAATAGGAAGACCTGTAATTTCTGTATTTTTTTTCATTTTGACATCACCTTAATTTATAGTTTTTTCTCTTGGCTGCAGCAGCATAGGACATTTGGATAAATTTGATTTCCTGTTTTAGGACAGGATAAGCAGAAAATCTTGCTTCAAGACTTTCTGCAAGTTCCAGTAATTTATCAAACTCTTTATGAATGATATAGTGATCGAATAGTAATCTTGCAAATGTATAATAATCTGAGGGCTGCATATTAGGATTCATACATCCAATCACTAACATTTCATAACTTTTCTTATCAAGGCTATTGCGGGCCAGCTCAAGCTGGGGTGCTATCAGCTGGAACATTTGATTCTGGAATTCTGCTCTGCTTCCCGGATCGGCAGCCTGCCGTTTCTCTTCTGCTTTCGTTTCTTTCCCACTTTCATCCTTTATACCGATTTTTGCTTCAGCAGCAGCTGCCGCTTCTTCACTACATAGGGCTGGGGTGTGTTCCTCTGAGTCTGCCACCACATACTCAGTCTCTCCACCCATATAATGTTCCCTCAATTCACCAGAATCTTCAAATACGTTAAGAATTGCAAAGTATTCATCAGGTTCATGATCCGAAATCTTTAGCTCATCCTGACAAGTCTGATCCTCTGGTTCACGAATTTCCACAGCGGTATGGTTAGCAGGTTCCATTTCTTCATTCATCATATCTTCTAGTTCCGAGAGATAATTGATCTCTTGAAGGATTGGATCCAATGGATTCTCCACTTTATCTTTTTCATCTAATTGCAGGGCATTTTCCTCAATCACTTCTTCTAAAAGCATGCTTTCAATTTCCTCCAAACTGAAATCCTCCTGATGGCTTTCTTCCTCCGAAAGACCTATTGAAGCACCTTCTATTAACGAAACTTTTCGACTGCCACTATTCTCATCCTTGCTAAAATCTATTAAATCTAAGTCTTCATTATCTTCTTCTGATACATGTTCCACTAATGCCACAGCAGGTTTTTCAGTTTCCTGGTCTGCAGCGGCTATTGCATTTAAACTCTCATCTGAGACTGTTCTCTCAATTACAGATGCATTTAAAGCTCCTGTTTCTTCAGCTGCATGAAATAATCCGGTGATCTTATTATTGGCTAGATAAGTACCTGCCATTATAAGCAGTAAAAGAAGAAGTGCTACTTGCCATTCGGTGAATAAATCATTTGCTGTCAGCCCAAGCAGCCCTAAAAGGATTGAAACCACAACGACAAGCATTTTCCCTTTTTTAGTTAAGTCTGAAGGAATGAAATAAACAGCGGGAATAATGAAAATTAAAGATGCCAAAGCAAAAGCAAGGCAGATCATCTTATCTCTCCTTTCTTTGATAGACTTAACAGCTAAACTTATCAAAAAATGCATAATTCGACCTATACATACAAATATTGCTATTAAATATAGTATAATACAAATAGGTATTTTGAAAGAAGGAGTGGGCTATGAAATATAAAAAAATACTTACTGATTCTAAAGGCTTAACTCTTGTGGAAGTACTTGTTTCATTAACGATATTAGGAATTGTTTTAATGGGAACAATGAAGTTTTTTTCCCAGGCGTACACTTATACGAATATGAATGAAAAGAAGACGGCAGCTGTAAATGTTGCCAGAAATGCTTTAATGCATATTGAGAAAGAAAATTTTATAGAAGTTAGAGAGAGATTTAGAAATAACAAAAACGAAACTCTTAGCCTTCAAATTTGTAATAGTGCATACAAATTATTTTGGAGTGATGCTTCTTATGATATAGAATGCAGCCCTATAATAGTAAATAATATCGAGTACAATGTAACTATCAATTTACTAAAATCAGAAGATGAGAATGTTAACCTTGCTGATGGAGAACACTCTTCCTTTTTTGTTCCTCTTGAAGCATGTGTGTCCTGGGAAATCAATGGCAAGGAAGAAATTTCGACAATTGAAGGAGAAATAAAAAGTGAAGATCTTCGATGAGCGCGGTGCCACACTTTATGAATTGCTGGCTGTGCTGGTGATCAGCAGCATCATTCTTCCAATTATTTATGGAGTATTCACTTCAGGGTACAAGCTCTACAATAAGATTGGCATTGAAGGACAGCTGCGGGATGATGCCGATTACACAGCTACGATGATCATGAATACATTTTATTCTTTCCCTTTTGACTATGTTAGAGAATGCGGAGATAAAGATTGCATTGAGCTGGTCAATTCAGCTGGTACTGCTATAACAAAACAAGAGAAGGAACAACAGACTTTTTATAGTATAAATCAAAATGCTGCAATTGAAGCAGAACAAGTTATTAGGATTGAATTAACTGATTCTGAAAGTGACAGCAGCCGTAAAGTGTTTTTAGTCGATAGCGCAGCGATTGATTCGGCAGCTGATTTTAACGAATCGACATTAGGTTTAACATGTACAGAATTTATCAATGATAATAAATGCTCGCAGGGAATGATTAATTTAAAGCTTCAACTCGGTCATGAAAGGCTTGCAGAGAAACTGGAGCTTAATAGCATGTTCGGATTTTAAGAGGTGATGATTTTGCTGAAAAATGAGCGGGGAAATAGCCTCATTACTGTTTTATTAATGTCACTTATATTTACCGTTTTGGGAATGAGTATTGTGGCAGCTTCCCTGAGCGGGGCCAAAAGAACGGAAACGAGGGAGAGTGATATCTCCATAACATATGATTCTGTAAAGCTTATCGATCAAATGACTTCCAAGCTGGCCAGGATACTGCCGCAGCTTCCCCTCGAAAATTACCGGGGAAAGAGCACTGACGGAAATCTTTATGTGCGCAGTGACTTTGATACACGTTTAAAGCAGAAGCTGGAAGATGATTTAATCGTGCCGCATAAAGCAAATGAAAATATAAGCTGTTTAAACATTATTGACTTATCAGGCAGCAGCGCAAGCTTCATCGATACTGACACCCCTTGTATCGACGATATTTTAAAATACGATACATTTAATATAGAAACTGAAAATGATTTTACAAGAGTTCTGGATATCATAATTGTCACCAAAAACCCTATTGAAACAGAAGGCAGAATTACTCGGACAATTAAGAAAAGACTTATCCTGTCACCGCTTCCAAGCTTTTTGAAGTATGCAGCCGGCTCCTTTTCTGATAAAAATGATGCTGGCCTTATTTTAAACGGATCAGCAAATTTCTCTGGTAATGTATATGCTAATCAGCTGACAATAAATGAGGATGCAGAATTCGAGTTGAGAAATGGAAGTAAAAAGAGACAGGATACCAATATGTCCTCAATCAATGGGGATCTGTACAGTTCAGCAGCAAACCTTCTTCCGCTTCTGGATGAAGAGAACTTTTATAAGGGACAAGTTCCTGTACTAAAGCATGATAGCCAATTTATCAATATTGATTTTGACAAGACGATGAATGAACAGGCAAATCAATTATTATCAGCTAGCGGTATTCCTGTTTTCCGAACCGGAGAAGGCGAATTGTTTTCAAAAGAAATAGCATCAGGCATCCTTGCTTCCTTCTCAATGAACACTTTAATTGAGGGGCAAATTGAAAAACTAGCCGGCTTGCCTAAAACTTTGCAGCAAATCGTTACTAATATGGATGCACCTCTTGAAAGTTACCTAATAAACAATTCTGAAGCTGCCTCACTGCTCAGTGGCCTTATTCAAGGTGATGTGGTAATCATGGCTGAGGATGCTCCAATTGAAATAAATGAAAAGCTGATTGTTGATGGTGATCTCTATCTTGTTAATTATGAAAGTTTAACACTGAACGAAGATATATTAGTAACCGGGAGAACTCACCTTGTCAATTTTGACGGCAAGCTTGAGGTAAATGAAAGTATTACTTCCGCAAATAATGTTATCATCGAATCCTATGCTAAAAACAGGGATGATCTATTCGAGAAAGGCATTAAGGTGAATGGGGATATTTTAACCGGGAAAAGCACTATAATTAATGCACTTAATACTTCTATTGAAATGAAAGGGACAATAGTCTCCAATGAATCTTTCACTATTAATGGAGATGAAGCCGGTGAGCCTTCAGAAAACGATCAAGTGATCTTTGATTCTGTTGTGTATGCCGGCAAACGGGCCAATATTTCGAATGTAAATATTTTAGGAGCAGAAAATAATTCGAAACAGCTTGTGCTAATGGCAAAGGAAAACCTGCTTTTAACCCGCATTAATGAATTCAATAATTTTAATCCTCCTAGAGAAGGTGAAAAACCGTATATTCCTGAAGATGAAGGTATAAAGCCTTTAAAAGGATTTTTCTATACGGAAAATGATGCAGAATTATATGGAGTGGGTTCATTGTTTTATATCAATGGAGGAATTTTTGCCAAAGAAAGGCTGACAATTAATGCTATTCGAGGTGAAGTAGATTCCATAGAAAATCTACCTTTAAAATCATCACAGGAGGATAGGTATTCTCGCTTTATTGTGAATTACGATCAAAATGTCCTTCTTCAAAGGATAGACACCCTTCCAATCGTAAAACATCTTCAAATCTTTTCGGATGAATTATTAATAGAATAAGAAAAAGGTGCTCATATCAGCACCTTTTTCTTCTACCATTTTCCTTCCCCAGCAGGACCATTGTCAGTTTGATCAGCTTCATTCACTACTTCAAATAGAGCTGAAGCTTTCGGCTGCTTACCGTCTTTTTGCTCTTCAGCTGCAGCCGTTACCTTTGAGTATCCTATTGCTACACCTTCAATATACCACTCAGCACCTCTCTGAACTATTCGGACTTTATCCGGCATCTCAGAGAGCACTTCAACAATATCCTGGTCTGTGGCATTAGAAGGATTAAAGATCAGCAAATTTTTTACTGCGATGCTATCATCTTTGTCAATTTTGTATACAGCTTTATCAAATTTAATTTCCTCTAAGGCAATGTAAGGGTCAGTGACAATTATTTTAATTTTCCTCTCTATATTGGAGCCGTCCTTAGCTTTAACAACCAAATAAGTTTCACCTGCAGATTTTCCCAATATTGTATTGTCATCAACGAAGTCTGCTTTGGATGTATCCTCAATTATCATTTCGAGTTCTTGATTAGAAGCATCAGATGGAGAAATTTCTACTTTAAAGGATTTTGATTTATCAACATCCAATTCAATTGGATCTGGAGCTACGCTTATGCTTTCAATTCTTTTCACAATTGTAATTGACTTTGAGATTTCATTCCCGAACGCGAATCCTCCGGATGCTTTAACCTTAATTATATAAGACCCTGGAGCATCTAATAATACACTGCCCTCAGGAGCAAAGGGGTTCCAAATGCCTTCATTCCCATCTTTTTCAACTTTGTAAAAATAATTGACATCCTTGCCGGCAACCAGTTTAGATAGATTGATGGCAATTGGTTCGTAAGCAACACCCTTATCAGAAAAGACATTCCCAGTAACTACGCCATTCATCTCAAAATCCGGTTCAAAATAAAGCTGTGCGAGACTATCATCCGTATATTCAATTTTAAGGCCTGCTGCTTTGCTGTCTGAAAGGAAATATAAATTTTTGACAGGTTTATTTTTCAGGCCATAATTATTCGGAAACTCTGACTGTGCCAGTTTTTTACCGTTATTATTTAAATCTAACTTTGAAATGATCCCGGCTGCGTCTCCATCATAAGCGATGTTATTAAAACTATTTAATCTTACCTTTGCATCAATAACCTGGCTGGAAGCAGCAATACTAGTTGATTGAGGCTTGTCTGGGAATCTGCTGTCAGAATAGAAAACCTGTGAACGGGGCATGGTTAAGCCATAAAAGGCTCTATCAGCTTTTAATGCTATTTTGGCAGAAAGACGATTTGGTGTGAAAGCACCATTTTTATAGCTGCTTTGCTGATTTGTTAGAGTAAGTACCGCATGCCTCTGTCCATTTATGATCTCTTCTTTCACGGAAGGATCTGCAATAAGTATCCCTTCAGGAAGCGGCTGTTTGATAATAATATTCCTCAAGCTGCCTTCCACTCTATTGTCTGGAATTCCTATAGGCTCCAAATTATATTTGATATTAAACTGGTTTGACTTTTTATCCGAACTCATTTCTTTTACTAAGTCACGTAAATCGTTAAGCTCTTTTTCCAGAAGCATCGTCCCATTAAATGATGCTGGTGCATCATCCTGAACTTCAATCTGCACTTCCGGATGGACTATTACGTGTTCCTTATTATTCAAATCTTTGTATTTTAGCTTTATATTATCTTTAAAAACATACTTTCCTTCTTCTGCAAAATTTAGTGGAATACTGAAATCCAGTTCACTTATTGTTTCTTTCCCGATATCGTATTTGAAATTAACCTGCTTGGTAATGATGTTATCGGCATTTTGTATGGCATTTGCGCCTTCTGCCAGCGTTACTTTTCCTTTAAATGAATTTAAGTCTACTTGTATTTCAGCAGTGATGGATGGCTTTAGTACACTGCTTGAAATTCGCTCAAGAATATCTTCTATATTTCCTGTACCTGCCTGAATGGCGGTTTCTCCAGTATAATAGGACATCTCGTTTAGAAAATTCATATCGATATCATCGTCACTGCCAAACCCAATCGAATGCAGCTTGATATTACTGGCAGTGAGCTTTTTTACTTCATCGATAATAGCTTTTCTAATAGAAGTTTGAGTCGAAGCATAGTGTTCACTATTATTTTTTATTGAATAACTTCGGTTATTATTATCTATAAAATATTCATCGGCCAGGTATTGGTAGGGAATATAAGGATAAAATATGCCATTTTTTGTATAACCTCTCGTTAGAAGTTCTTCTATATACGTTACTTCTTCTGTTACTCTATTTGAATCGCAAAATATAAAAACACAGGATTTTTTATTAAAAGTTCTTATTTGTATACTCTCAGAATAAGTAGGCACACCATCTGTCAAAAAGACAATATTATTATTTCCATTCCCGCCTTTCAATAGCTCTTCAGCTTTTTTTATCGGGTCCTTATAATTTGTTCCATTGATTGCTGTTAATGTCCTGACTTTTTCTTTTATCATTCCAAGGTCATTAAGGGCATTTCCCGAAGGATAAAAAAATCCCTCTTGCTCACTGATTTTTTTATTGAAGGGTATTAAAAAGTATCTGTCTGCTGAATTTGCGGTCTGCAAAAAATGGTCAAGAGCATTATTCATGGCGGTTTTAGCACTATCAAGTTTACCAGCATCATTCATTGAACCGGAAATATCCATAATAAAGACAACATCCATTGGTTCTCTATTACTATCAGATGCAGATCCGCCCTGCTTTACTCTGAAATCCAGATTTGCTGCTGCTGGCCTATCGGCTGGTTTAACGATTATATTCTGGGAAGGCTGAACAGTGAAGTTTAATTTGGCATCATTTAATCCAGACGCCATTGAAGATTGTGCAGATAAGAAGCATATGATAAGAACGGTCAATAAACTAAGCAGTATTTTTTTTGCCATATAATAATATCCCTCCTTTACCAGAATTATGTATCACTACTATTATACCAATACACCTATAAGAACAATATATTTAATAGGTAAAAAGGTTTATTTTTGCACAAAAAAAATCCTTTTGTTTGTCAAAAGGATTTTTACTTCGCATATTCCGCAACCCTATTCCTCCCAGCCCGCTTCGCCCCGACATACAAAGCCCTATCGGCATGACGGATAAGGGCGAGTGCATCATCAGCATCTTTTGGAGCTGCAGCTACCCCGATGGAGGCTGTGATATGAACGGCCTTATTTTTGCTGCTGCCATCAATATGCTGTTCGAGTATGAATGGACGGTTGGCAATGGTCTGTCTGATTAACTCTGCCCAGCCTATCGCATCTTCTTTGCTGGTATCAGGCATTAAGACAACAAATTCCTCGCCGCCATATCGGGCAGCAATTCCTGCCTTATCTATTAAATTTGTCAGACGATCAGCCAGCTCACAGAGGATTTCATTACCGCTTTGGTGCCCATAAGTATCGTTCACTTTTTTAAAATGATCGATGTCAAGTATGATGAGTGAAAGTAGTTCTCTTTCACCATTTTGCAATCTGCTGAATTCTTCATTTAATTTAGCTTCCATATATCTATAATTGAATAGTTTCGTTAACGCACAGCGCTCGCTTTTATCTTTTGTTTCCTCATAGTGCTTTGCATTCTCTATTGCTATTGCAAAATGCGAACATAAAATATCGACAATCATGAGCTGTGACTTTTCATAGGACCTCTTTTTTGCTGAAGAAAGCAGCAGTATTCCCAATACTTCATTACTTCGGATTATCGGAACACAAATAAGGCTTTCGGCATCTTCAGGCAAGAATTCCTTAGCAATGCTTTTCCATTTCTTCCTAGAATGGAAAAGGGCAGATTTTCGGGTGCCCAAAACCAATCCGCTGATTCCCTCACTTTTTTTGGTAGGCTTAAGGTCATTAGGCTTTATTTGGCTATGCTCAATTCGGTATATTGTGTGAAGTTCCTCGTTATCCTTAATATCAAGAATATAGGCATAGTCAACAGGCAACATTTCGCTCAATTTCAAAATGAAAAGCTCCATAACTTCATTCACATCAAGGCGCTCTGCCATTTGATGGCCTATATCTGCGGCTTTCTGAAGGTAATCAATAACCTTTTCACTTGAGTAATAAAGATGAAGAATGATTGAAAGACTTACAAATGGCACCCCTACAAACAGCAGTGCAAGAATCCCCACCTCAGAATATAAAATGTAAAGGATAAGGCCAATCGGGAATGTTATGAGAGAGGTAATAGTTTCCCAAATAAGGTCTTTTTCCAGAAAAGATATTTTTCTGCCATACAATACAGCCTGGATTACGCTGATCAATACCTGATTTAGAGTAAAATGGATGACCGGATATGCTGCAGCAACCCAGAAATATTGGGGATTGGCTATTAGATCTACACCAACTTTACCACCCATTGCAAAGTAAGCGAGTCCGCTCAAAATAGATAATGCAAAGAACAAAAGTGAGTTAAGCGGCAGACGGAACAGCTGGTCCTTTTGTATTTTCAGCCTTAAAAGAAGTACCAGGATCCCCAATTGAACCATTATCATTTCAGCAAGGAGCCCAAAGGTTAAAAACACTGCCATCGTAACCCATTGTATTAAAAAGATTGGTGTATTATTGATTACCATCGGCATGGATGAAACGAAAAACATCAATATGAAAAAGGCAAACAAACTGATTCCCTGTCCTGAAAGATCGGGTGGGTAAAAATGATAGGTTAGCATGGAACCTGCAGGAAATATCAGTATCCATAATAACCATATTATTTTTTTGGCCAGTGAACTAACTATCTTTTTCCCCTCCTCCAATTTATTCAGGAAAATAGTCGGATGATACGAACATTTTATCAAATTTTCTAACTTTTGTCATATTTTCATTTATTATTTTCCAAAAGCTTCAAAAGAATAGGCTTCACATCTGAGAGGAAGTAAAGTGATCCAGTAATAACCAGCACGCTGTTTTTTCCTGCTTCACGCAGTTCAGTCTCCAATAACACTTTCCAGTCCGTATGAAACTGTCTCCTGGCATTTTTACTGAGATTATATAAATCTTCAGCTGATGCTGCTCTCGGAAACTCAAATTCGGTAAAGGTGATGCGTTCTGCAGCTGAATCAAGCATAGTGATCATTTTTTCAAGCTTTTTATCAGCCAGCGCAGCGAATACAATATTTTTGTTTTTATCTCCAAAACGGTTGTTCAGCTCCGCAGTTAAGGCAGCTATCCCTTCTTCATTATGGGCTCCATCTATTATCACCAGCGGGTCTTCAGATAGAATTTCAAATCGGCCGGGCCAGAAAGCTTTTTTCAAGCCTATTCTTATATGGTTTACCTCTATAAGGAAAGAATAAAATTTATTTAATAGCTCTGCTGCCATCACAGCCAGGGAAGCATTTTCAGTCTGGTGTTTTCCGCTCATTCCTGTCTCAAAATCAGGGTAGTTCTGAAAGACTGTCTTCAGGGAAAATACTTCTCCCTGGCCCAGGGATTTATGATCAGAAATCGTAAATTCATTCCCCAGCTGATAAACAGGGGACTTCATGCTTAAAGCTTTATCTTGAATAACAGCGAGAGCATCTTCTTGTTTAACAGCTGTAATAACACTGATTCCAGGTTTAATTATTCCCGCTTTTTCAAAAGCGATTTCCCCGTATGTATTCCCAAGTATGGCGGTGTGGTCGAGCCCGATGCTTGTAATGATTGATAATAATGGATAGATGATGTTAGTGGAGTCAAACCTGCCGCCAAGTCCCACTTCTAACAAAACGAGATCTACCTGCTGTACATGGCCAAAATATTGGAAAGCCATGGCGGTAATGATTTCAAACTCGGTTGGACCGCCAAGTTCCGTCTGTTCCAATTCAATTGCCAGCGGATATATATCATTAGCAACCCGAACGAGATCTTCATCTTTTATTGGAATTCCGTTAAGAGAAATCCGTTCATTAAATTTCTCAAAATATGGCGATGTAAACGTTCCGACTGAATAACCCGCCTCTTGAAGAATGGATCTTAAAAACGTAACTGTTGAGCCTTTACCATTCGTTCCGCCAATATGAACAGACTTAATTCTTCTCTCGGGATGCCCGAGTTTTTCCATCATCCATTCCATCCTTTGCAGACCCGGCTTCATCCCCAGTCTTAGCCTTGAATGAATCCATTCCAGTGCTTCTTCATAAGTAGAAAACATATATATGCACCTCCGTTATACAGGAAGGAAGACGAATCCTTCCTATGGACCCGCCTTCCGCAACTATTAATTATTCTCCTTTTAGCTCTTTAATGCGAGCTTCTACAGCTGCTCTCTTCTCGCTGTAGTCTTGTTCTTTTGCTTTCTCTTCCTCAATTACCTTTTCAGGCGCCTTTTTAATAAAGCCTTCGTTTGAAAGTTTCTTCTGGACTCTTTCAACTTCTTTATTTAATTTATCCCACTCTTTCTGAAGGCGTGCAACTTCTTCTTCAATGTTAATCAGGCCTTCAAGTGGAAGAATGATTTCTGCACCAGTCACAACTCCTGTCATCGCCTTATCAGGCGTCTCAACATTCAGAGCCAGCACTAGTTCTTCAGGGTTACAGAATCGTTCAATATAGGCACGGTTATTTTCCAGTGTACCCAGAATTTCCTCATCCTTAGCTTTAACCATCATTTTAATCTTCTTGCTCATCGGTGTGTTCACTTCAGCACGGCTGTTGCGGACAGAGCGGATGATTTCTACAAGCAGCTTCATTTCGTTTGCAGCCTGGGTATCTGTATACTCATCGTTTACTTCCGGCCACTGGGCAACCGTAATGGATTCACCTGAATGAGGAAGGTTCTGCCAAATTTCTTCCGTAATAAATGGCATAAATGGATGCAGCAGACGCATTGTATTGTCCAGAACATATGCCAGGATGGAACGCGTAGTTTTCTTGGCAGCTTCATCTTCTCCATACAGCGGAAGCTTTGCCATTTCGATATACCAATCACAGAAGTCATCCCAGATGAAGTTATACAGAACTCGGCCAACCTCGCCAAACTCGTAGCGGTCAGACAATCTTGTAACCGTCTCAATTGTTTCATTCAAACGGGTTAATATCCATTTATCTGCAACAGACTTTTCACCGCTTAAATCAATTTCTTCGTATGTTAATCCATCCATGTTCATTAAGGCAAATCGGGATGCGTTCCAGATTTTATTGGCAAAGTTCCATGTTGCCTCAACCTTTTCCATACTAAAGCGCAAATCCTGTCCCGGCGAGCTGCCTGTAGAAAGGAAATAACGGAGTGAATCGGCACCATACTGATCGATTACATCCATTGGATCAACGCCATTTCCAAGGGACTTACTCATCTTGCGTCCCTGTGAGTCACGAACAAGACCATGAATTAATACATCCTGGAATGGACGCTCTCCTGTAAATTCGAGACCCTGGAAGATCATTCGTGATACCCAGAAGAAAATGATATCATAGCCAGTTACCAGAGCAGCAGTCGGATAGTATCTCTTGAAATCGCTTGAGTCAGTATCCGGCCAGCCCATTGTTGAAAATGGCCAAAGGGCTGAACTGAACCAGGTATCCAAAACATCCTTGTCCTGCTCCCAGTTTTCAATATCTTCAGGTGCTTCGTGCCCTACGAAAACCTCACCTGTCTCTTTGTGGTACCAGGCCGGGATGCGGTGGCCCCACCAAAGCTGGCGTGAAATACACCAGTCACGAATATTTTCCATCCAGCGCAGATACGTTTTTTCAAATCGCTCTGGAACAAAGTTTACTTTTTCTTCTTTAGTTTGAAGAGCGATGGCTTCATCAGCAAGGGGCTGCATTTTAACAAACCATTGTGTTGAAAGGTACGGTTCAACTACTGCGCCGCTGCGCTCTGAATGGCCCACAGAATGCATATGTTCTTCAATTTTGAAAAGAACTTCTTCTTCCTGCAGATCCTTCACGATCTGCCTGCGGCATTCAAAGCGGTCCATATCCTGGTATTTACCGGCTCTGCTGTTCATTGTGCCATCTTCATTCATTACAAGAATTCTTTCAAGATTGTGGCGGTTTCCAATTTCGAAATCATTTGGGTCATGAGCCGGCGTAATTTTTACTGCACCTGACCCGAAATCCATTTCTACATAATCATCTGCAACTATTGGAATTTCGCGTCCTGTGATCGGCAGTTTAACTGTTTTGCCGATTAAATGCTTATAGCGCTCATCTTCCGGGTGTACTGCTACAGCTGTATCGCCAAGCATCGTTTCAGGGCGTGTAGTGGCAATTTCGATATGACCTGAGCCATCTGTCAGAGGATATCTCATATGGTAGAAAGCACCTTGCACATCCTTATAAATAACTTCGATATCAGAAAGGGCCGTTTTCGTAGACGGATCCCAGTTGATGATGTACTCGCCGCGATAAATCAAACCTTTATTATAAAGTGAAACGAAAACCTCTCTAACAGCTTTTGATAAGCCTTCATCAAGGGTGAAGCGTTCACGGCTGTAATCAAGCCCTAATCCAAGCTTTGACCATTGCTGGCGAATATGGCTCGCATACTCATCTTTCCATTTCCAAGTTTCTTCTACGAACTTCTCACGGCCTAAATCATAGCGGCTTTTGCCTTCATTGCGAAGCTTTTCTTCAACCTTTGCCTGAGTGGCAATACCCGCATGGTCCATTCCTGGAAGCCATAATACATCGTATCCCTGCATACGCTTCATCCGGGTGAGGATATCCTGCAGGGTCGTATCCCATGCATGGCCAAGATGAAGCTTTCCAGTTACGTTCGGAGGCGGAATTACAATGGTATAGGGTTGTTTAGTTTCATCGTCTTTTGCTTCAAAAAACTTCCCTTCGAGCCACCAGTCATATCGTCCTTTTTCAATCCCCTGCGGATCATATTTCGTCGGCATTGATAATTCATTACTATCCATATGTCATTCTTCCTTTCTAAAAACAATCCTAAACAAGAAAAGCGGAAGCGCCTTGCCCGCCCCTGACATGTTGAGGGGGAAGGCGGTGGAGCTAGACAGTTATCGACGTTTAGAATTGAATACTTTCTTTTAAAAATAAAAAACTCCATTCGCCATAAAAGGACGAATGGAGTATGCTTCGCGGTACCACCTTTTTTTCAATCACCAAAGAAAATCAGGGAAAGACATTCTTATAGAGATTGACACTTAATCAGATAACGGATTTCCCGTCTTTTACTACTAGGCTGCAGCCTTTCGCAAAAGATGCTCTAGGGCGACCTTCCAACGGTTCTGCCTGGATAACCTTTCAGCTGCTGGTTTTCCTCTCTAAAAGGCAAATGGCCATTGTACTCTTCCCTGTCTTAGCATCGATATTCAATTTTATATATAAAATATACTACCGAAAAAAGACTGTTATAGTCAATAAGGATACCCGAGTTTTTTATATATTATTCATTATTTCCATTGAAGTGATGATGATTTTGCCCGAAAAAAGTATTATAGCGGGTATAAAAATGCCGTTATACAGGAAAGAAACGAAAATAGGCACTTTACCGGTAAATGAATCATAGAATATACATATGAACATTCAGGAAAGGGGCATGCGACAATGAGAAGAAAATATAATCCTTACACACTGCCTCCCTGGTTAAGAACTTTCAGGAATGTGTGTGCACAGTTTATTATCCCGTTCTGTGTTTTTCAAGGCATAAGAACAATTTTGCTGCCTACCACCTTTGATGTACTGCTGCTATCGCTGTTCATTCTGATTGCAATTGCTTTCCACCTTCAACTGGTTTAGGAGCCCGCATTATTAGCTTTGGGCTCCTTCTTGCGCTTGAGCTTCGGCAGCTGCCTTTGCTTCTTGTTTTTGCCGTTCGATTTCATCGATTCTCATTGCAGCATATTCAATATTTTTCAAAAGCCAATACTGCCTTTGCAAATGCTGGACAGCCTTTCTTTCCCCCCTTTTTCCTTCCCCTTTATAATATTGCTCAGCAGCCCTGATAATAGGACCCGGATGAGCAAAGTAACTTTGAAACAGCAGCATCTCATCGTCTCTGAATGGAAAGTATTTCATATAATTGTAAATCCACTCTACACATTCTTCCGATCTTTTCGGATAAGTTTTCAGCGTTCTTGATAAAAACGGCAATAAATCATGGAGCGGCGACCCCTGTCTTGCATTTTCAAAATTCGTGAAGAATCCATATCCCCTATCGTCGTATAGAAAATGTTCGGTTGAAACTTTCCCATGAATGATTACTGTTCGTGCTTTGTCGCTTTCTTTCGTTTTTTCATACCAATCTTTAAATTTGTTTGTGGAGAATTTTAATGCCTGGCTGACATCGTGATAATAAAGTGAAAACATTAGCTCAAAGGGGGACATATACTCTTTTCTTTCGCATGATTCAATAAATCCGTCCAAAAATTCATTTTCCTTTTCCCATTCCTGCAAGGTTTTCTCATAATGATCGGTTCGATCTTCCTTTTTTATAGGAACTTCCCGCGAGGACAATGTGTGCAGTCTTGCCAGTTCCCTCAGCATTTGCTGATGCCTCTCAAATCTGTCCTCCTTTTCTTCATTGGGCATCCAGGGCATTAAATAAAATAATTCATTCTGATGGAGCACTGCATATCTTCCATCCACCGTCGGGTAAATAGGAACAATTCTGTTATACCCTTTTTGAAAGAGAGTTTGTACATGCCTTATAAAATCCGCTCCATGCTGAGGCTTTATTTTCTTCAGAGCAAACACACCTTTGCTGCTGTAAACTTTTTGAACTCTCCCAAACTCCTCTACAAAATGCGGCTCTAATGAATAATGATTTAAAATGGGGGAGACTTTCCGCAGCCGATTTTTTTCTTCCACCTAAACCACTCACTTTCCAGAATGAGAAAAAATGATGTTATTCTGAAATATATTGGCTAAACGAAAATAGCTGAGCGGGTTATCAATACCTGCTCAGCCTTTTAACCATTTAATGGGCTACCGCAACAGGAATGTACAGCACTTGCCCTTCATAAATATCCTGATTGATTTCAAGATGATTCACCCGTAATAGCTGCTGGGCTGGTATATCATACCTTTCAGCAATGGCATCAATTGTGTCGCCGTTCTGCACAATGCAAACCTTGAGCTTAACATGTTCCTCTGTCTCTTCTTTCCGGGCAAAGAACTCTGTTAACGACATGCTTTTCTTCTTGGAGAGTTTCTTCTTCTTAGCTTCCTGTTCTGAAGAGGATGAGGATTCCTCTGTTTCCTCATGAGCTGCCTGTGCAGCTGCTTGAACAGGCTTCTTTTCAAAGGAAGGACTATCTGATTCTGATGCTTCCGTCATTTGATAGATTTCCTGTGCGGTTGGCGGTGCTTCCTCCTCATTGCGCTGAGAAGAAAAAGATATTTCCGGTGCAGTTTTTGGCGTCTGTTCTTCTTCTGGCTGCTCTTGTTTAACTTCGAGGGCTGCAGGCACTGACGGTTTAATCACTTCTTGCTCTACCACTTCTGGCTGCTTTCTTGCTTCCGCCTCAAATGGAATATATACCTCATCTGTTTCTGGCTGCTCTTCCTGAGGCTCCTCTTCCCGTATATCTTCCTCGTTGCCAGCGTATACCTTTTCCTCTCTTTCTTCCTCTTCCTCTTCCTCCTGCTCCTGTTCTTCTAGCTGATATGAAGGCCATTCCTGCTGAATTATTTCTTCTTCCTCTATCTCCTCTGCCGCTGCAGAAGACCTGTACAGAGGCTCTAATTCTTCCGTTTCAGTTTCAGCTTCTTCCTCCCATTCTTGAACAGGAACATGCTGCTGATCGCCATACAATCCGGTTATGGTTAAATTTGCTGTCAATTTCATACAGCTTCGTTCCGGCAGAACATAATCGAAGGACTCTACCGCAACGTCAATATCGTAGATGCTTTGGATTCTATTATTTGGAATAGTGATATCGACAGGAAAATAGTGTTTGAATTCACAAACTCCTTCTCCTCTTTCTTCAACTGTCTGAACGAATTTGGTGACTGCCAAATCCTCTTGTTCTTCCTCAGATGCTTCTTCATCGCTGCGTCTATACTCACCTGCCAGTTCAAGAGCTCCCTGGATCGTTACATATTGATCGCTTTCCTGAATTGTTATATTGGGGTCTAACGAGATGGAAATCAGGTCCGATACTTCCTGTCCTTTTTGAAACCATACTGATTCTTCTAAAGAAAATCGTAAGCACGATGGATTCCCCTGAGACAAAGCGACTCCTCCCTTCGAATCTTTACGTTTAATCACTATGTCATTAACAATCCTATGAGGGATTAGGATACTTTATGATTAGAAAAATAGCGCTCTGAGGGAAACTTAGATTGATTTAGAAAAAATTCCTTGGATTAGACTTTTATCGCGCCTTCCACTCCAATCAACACCGTGCAAAATAAAAATTTGCATAATCACAGTCTATTGAATCCAGCAACAGTAAAGGGGATTCTTTCAAACGATACATAAAGACTCAAATAACCATAATTATAAGGTCATAAAAAAACACTCATCAAATCTGATGAGTGTCAGGTCTTGCTTATTTTAATTTGGAGAATGCCTTTTCAGCTGCCTGGATTGTTTTTTCAATATCTTCATCAGTGTGTGCAGTTGAGAGGAAGAGTCCTTCGAATTGGGATGGCGGCAGGAAGACTCCCTGGTTTGCCATTTCCCTGTAGTATTCTGCAAAGAAAACCAGGTTGGATGTTTTGGCTTTTTCATAGTTAATAACATTTTCATTTGTAAAGAAGATGCCAATCATGGATCCTGCACGGTTAATGGTGTGCGGGATATCATATTTTTCAGCAGCTGCTTTAAGCCCTTCTTCCAATCTGTCAGCTTTTCTTTCAAATTCTTTGTAGGAATGTGGAGTCAGCTGGCTTAAAGTCTCGAAGCCGGCAGTCATGGCAAGAGGGTTTCCAGATAGTGTTCCTGCCTGGTAAATTGGACCGCTTGGTGCAATCTGCTTCATAATTTCCGCTTTTCCGCCATATGCACCAACCGGGAGCCCACCGCCAATAACTTTTCCGAGACATGTAATATCCGGTGTCACTCCAAAGTAGCCCTGCGCACAATTATAGCCGACGCGGAAACCAGTCATTACTTCATCAAAAATAAGCAGTGAGCCGTTTTGTTCTGTAATTTCTCTTAAGCCTTCAAGGAAGCCTGGCTGAGGAGGAACGACTCCCATATTTCCAGCTACCGGTTCCACAATCACACCTGCTATATCATCTCCGAATTGCTCAAAGGCATATCTTACGCTTTCTAGGTCATTGTAAGGCACCGTAATTGTATTTTTGGCAACTCCTTCTGGAACACCTGGACTGTCAGGCAGCCCAAGGGTTGCTACACCAGAACCAGCTTTAATTAAAAGGGAATCACCGTGGCCATGATAGCAGCCTTCAAATTTCATGATTTTATTTCGGCCGGTATATCCTCGGGCAAGCCTCAGGGCACTCATAGTAGCTTCTGTTCCGGATGAAACCATTCGCACCACTTCAATGGAAGGCACGCGTTCAATGACCAGCTTGGCAAGCTCGTTCTCGATTTCAGTAGGAGCTCCAAAGCTTGTCCCCATTTCAGCTACTTTCTTAATACCTTCGACCACACGTTCATTAGTATGGCCGAGGATTAATGGGCCCCAGGACAAAACATAATCAATATATTCATTTCCATCGATATCGTAGATTTTAGAGCCTCGTCCGCGTTCCATAAAAATGGGATCCATATTAACTGATTTAAAGGCACGTACAGGGGAGTTTACTCCTCCAGGCATCAATTCGCTTGCCTCTTTAAAAGCCTTGACAGATTTTTCGTAAGAGCGCATGTCATCCCTCTTTTCGTTTAATAAGAAATTTTCAATTACTAAGACATCATATTATTAGTACTGTTCCTTAATCCACCTTGCCGCATCTTTCGCATGGTAAGTAATAATTAAATCACTTCCTGCACGCTTCATGCCTGTGAGCATTTCCATGACGATTTTCTGTTCATCGATCCAGCCGTTCTGTGCAGCCGCTTTAACCATTGAATATTCACCGCTCACATTATAAATCACAATCGGAAGGTTGATGTTGTTTTTAACATCCCGAACTATATCCAGATAAGGCATTCCCGGCTTAACAATCAGGAAGTCTGCCCCTTCCATTAAGTCAGATTCAGCTTCGCGCATGGCTTCCATGCGGTTGGAAGGATCCATCTGATATGCTTTTCGGTCGCCAAATTGAGGCGTACTGTCAGCTGCATCACGGAAAGGACCGTAGAATGCAGAAGCGTATTTAACCGCATAAGACATAACCGGGATATCTTCAAATCCGGCTTCATCGAGACCAGCACGGATGGCTGCTGTAAATCCGTCCATCATATTTGACGGGGCAATTATGTCTGCTCCTGCTTTAGCCTGGCTGACAGCTGTCTGCACAAGCAGTTCGAGGGATGCATCGTTCAGCACTTCTCCATTTTCAATCAACCCGCAATGGCCATGATCGGTATACTCGCAAAGGCATGTATCAGCAATTACGATAATTTCCGGATATCTAGCTTTTATAAATCTTGTAGCTTCCTGTACGATTCCATGATCATGATAAGCCTGCTGCCCGCATGCATCTTTCTCTTTCGGTATTCCAAATAAGAGCACCGATTTTATTCCAAGAGAAACAACCTCATTCATTTCCTCTTCAAGGTGATCAAGCGACAAATTGTATATTCCCGGCATTGAAGGGATTTCTCTTTTAATGCCGTCTCCTTCTGCCACGAAAATCGGATATATTAAATCCTCTGTACGCAAGAAGTTCTCACGGATAAGCGCTCTCATATTCGGACTTTTGCGAAGGCGTCTATGTCTATTAAATTGAAGATCCATTATATTTCCCTCCTGATTTCTGCCAAGTAGCTAATAATGCTCTTTAGCATGCTATGTACTGTATATTCTTCAGGAACCGCATGAACCTGCAGCCCGTAGGCATTTGCACGATCTCTAGTCACAGGCCCGATGCAGCCCACCACACTGTCTTTAACAGCATTCTGATATCCAAGCTCCTTTAAAGCCCCTATAAAATGATCCACTGTGGAAGGGCTGGTAAAAGGAAGGACATCTAACCCGGTTCCAGAAAGCTGTTTTTTTATCAGATCAATGCTTTCACGTGGAAAAGTTGTCTCATAAACAATGATTTCATCAACGTCTGCACCATTTTCCGAAAGGGAGGCTGCGATATAGTCACGTGCCAGATTCCCTTTGGGGATTAATACTTTCATTCCTTCTTCTACAAATGGCAAAAAATCCTCAACAAACCCTTCAGCAACATATTCCCGGGGCATAAACTGCACCTTTAATCCCTTATCCATAAGCAATTTCTTAGTCTTCTCTCCGATAACCGCTATGTTAGGGAAAGGCCCGTCCAGACTCAGATTTTCAAAAAAAGCATCCACAGCTATTTTGCTTGTAAAAATCACCCAATCATACGTGTGAATCCGCTTATGGGCTTGAAATAAAACTTCCTTATCCTCCAAAGGCTCGAAAGCAATCAAGGGGATCTCAACAGGTATCCCCCCATAGCTTTGGATAAGAGCTGAAAAGGAGTGAGCCTGATTTTTCCCTCTTGGCACTAAAACAGTCATGCCTTCTAAAGGGGAAGTCTGTTTCATTGCCCGTCAAGCTCCTCTTTAACCCTGTCAATCAGCTCTTTGGCCCCCTGTTCAGTAAGCTTGACTGCCATCTGAACACCAAGTTCTTCAGGATCAGAACCTGTCAGGGTCTCCTTATAAATCACTTTTCCATCAGGGGAACCTACAAGTCCGGTTAACTCCATTTCACCCGTTTCATTAATTGTGGCAAAGCCTGCAATCGGAACCTGGCAGCCGCCTTCCATTTTATGAAGGAACGCACGCTCAGCACGTACTGTCTGATTCGTCTCAGAGCATGTGAATTTATCCAGCAATGCCCGAAGCTCCTTATCACTTTCACGGCACTCAATGGATAGTGCCCCCTGGCCAACAGCCGGCACACAAACTTCCGGCTCCAGGAATTCTGTAACAACATCAGCTGCCCAGCCCATTCTGGAGAGACCAGCTGCTGCAAGGATAATCGCATCATATTCTTCCGTTTCCAGTTTAGATAATCTGGTATCAATATTTCCTCTGATCCACTTAATCTCCAGATCCGGACGCTGTGCGAGCAATTGCGCCGCTCTGCGCAGGCTGCTTGTTCCTACAATAGATCCTTCCTTTAAGTCATTCAGTTTTATATGCCCTTTTGAAATAAGGGCATCCCGATGGTCTTCCCTTTCAGGAATGCTGCCGATTGTCAGGCCTGCCGGAAGAACAGCGGGCATATCCTTCATGCTATGTACAGCCATATCTATTTCTTCGTCAAGCATGGCCTGCTCTATTTCCTTTACGAATAATCCTTTTCCTCCGACCTTCGAAAGGGTAACATCAAGAATTTTATCTCCCTTCGTGACAATTTCCTTCACCTCAAACTCAAAGGACGGGTCAATGCTTTTCAATTGGCTGATCACCCAATTTGTCTGAGTTAGTGCCAGCTTGCTTCGTCTTGAACCTACGATAATTTTTCTCATGACTGCCTCCTGCAAATATGTCTATCTTTGGCTCCTGCTGAACAGTCGCCTCCGCTTTTCTTTACTGTTTTTCCAGCTGCGGCTCTTAGCCCCTCGAGGTCATAAGCTGTTCTGCTCTGCGGCAACCTGCGCCGCGGCCGCAGCCCATCTTATGCTTGTCGGGGCTGAACAGTCGCCTCCGCTTTTCTAGGAATACCAAAAATGGAAAGATGAAAGTTTGCCAAACAAAAAGAAGTTAATTAATACAATTAAAAATGATGCCAAGTTCCAGAGGGCTAAAGATTTTCCATATAGGCCCTTTCCAACTTTCATATAGAGATAAATACTATATAAAGCAAGGACAATGAATGAACCGATCACCTTGGAGTCATACCAGACCATATAGGGCAACTTAATATATGCCCACTGGATTCCTAAAATTAAACTTATCATCAGCATAGGTACACCGATTACATTTAATACATAGGACATATGTTCAAGCTTTGACAAGTCCGTTATCCGGAGCAGCCGCGTTCCCCATTTTTTCCTTTTGAGCAAATCATATTGAATCAGATAAAGCAGGGAAAATACGAAGGAAAGCGAGAATGCTCCATATGAAAGGATTGCAACTGTTATATGAATCAGCAGAAGTTCTGAGATGAGCTGCTGTGCTTTTACAGCCGAATCAATCTGAACAGGTGCGAATGTATGGATCGCCATTATGATAAAGCCGAGAACATTTGTAAAAAAGACGATAAAATCTACTCTAAGCAGCCTGTTAATTCCCAAAGAAAGAGTGATAAGCACCCAGGCATAAAAGTATAGGCCCTCAAAAATGGTCAATACAGGGAACCTTCCTGTATTAATCATATAAAGTATCAGGAACACCGTTTGAAGCACCCATACAAATGCAAGTAACCAGAAGGCAATCCTATTCGCCTTCCGGTTATGGTGAAGAAAATCAATAAAATATAATAAGACACATAGGGCATACAGAACCACCGTTAATTCGTGCAGCCGTGTCATATAGATGTCAGACATGGACAGGACCCCTTTTACGATTGAAAGGAAGTCTGCGGTGATTGAGCGAATGCGTGCTTTGTTTTGGCTGCTGCGTGCACGTTCTGCTGATCTGAAACAAGTTCTTCTATATTAAAGATTTTTACAAATAAGTCTAATGCCTGTTCGGAATCTTTCTGTCCAGCCATTTCTTTAGCTTGTAAAATAGGATCTTTTAATAGCTGATTGATGATGCTCTTTGTATGCTTGTTCAGCACTTTTTTATCACGATCACTCAAATGCGGCAGCTTTCTTTCAATGCTTGTCATGGTTTCACTCTGTATAGCCAGTGCTTTCTCACGCAAGGCGGAAATTACCGGAACAACACCAAGCAGGTTCAGCCATTGCTTGAATTCAACAATATCCCCTTCAATCATCAGCTGAATCTTCTGGGCTGCCTTTTTACGCTCCTGAAGGTTTGCTTCAACAATGCCTTCAAGATCATCGATATCATATAGGAAAACGCTGTCCAGATCAGCCAATTTCGGATCCAGGTCTCTTGGGACAGCAATATCCACCATAAATAGAGGCTTGCCTTTGCGCATTTTTTCTGCGTAAGCCATCATATCCTTCGTGACAACAAACTCTTTGGCCCCAGTAGAGCTGATTAAAATATCAGCTTCAACAAGGGCACATTGAAGCTCATGCAATGTTTTTGCCTGGCCCGCATAGCGGCTTGCAAGATCCTGCGCTTTTTCAAATGTACGGTTAATAACTGTTACTTTACTGGCTCCGCTGGCATGAAGGTTTTGGATTGCCAGCTCACCCATTTTACCCGCTCCTAAAATAAGAACATGTTTCTTTTCGAGAGAGCCAAAAATCTTCTTTGCCAGTTCCACTGCTGCATAGCTGACAGATACTGCATTTGCCCCTATTTCCGTTTCAGAGTGTGCCCGCTTAGCAAGCGTTACTGCCTGCTTAAACAAGTGGTTGAAGACTGTTCCGGTTGTATTTTCTGATTGAGCCTCCAGAAAACTTGTCCTTACCTGTCCTAAAATCTGTGTCTCGCCAAGGATCATGGAGTTAAGGCCGCATGCTACCTTGAATAGATGCTCAATGGCCCCATCCTCTTCATAAATAAATAGGAATGGAGAAAATTCGCTCTGATCCATATTGAAATGTTCTGCCAAAAATTCCTTTATATAATAGCGGCCAGTATGTAGCTGGTCCACAACTGCATAAATTTCGGTCCGATTGCATGTAGACAGAATGACATTCTCTAAAATGCTTTTTTTGTCATTTAATGTCTGCATTGCCTCGCCCAATTGTGAAGGATTAAAGGTTAGACGTTCACGGATTTCAACAGGGGCAGTTTTATAGTTTAGACCGACGACCAAGATATGCATTGAAATTGACACCCCCAGAATTATTGCCTAGTTCATTAATATTAATTATATCATTTCTATTATTTCAATTAATGCTTAAATGTGAACAGATATTGAACACATATGGTACTATATTTTAAAAAGGAGCCCAGTCCTGGGTTTCCTAAATAGACAAATACTCCCTTATGTACAGTAACAAAAAAACTTGCCGGATTCAAGTGAACCTTATTGGAAGTGGTGTTTTTTATGAAAAATCAGCGTATTTTCCCAGGAATTATTTTACTCGGATTTGGTGCATACTTTTTCCTGCAGCAGAGCGGATTTACTGCCTTACAGCCTTTTTATTCCTGGCCGACTCTTCTCATTATTGTCGGAGCAGCCTTTTTAATTCAGGGATATGGTGCAAGAGATTATGATTCCATATTGCCTGGTGTTATTTTAACCGGATTTGGCCTGCACTTTCATGTGGTGAAACGCCTGGAAATTTGGCCGGATCACATCGGAACATTCATTCTGATAATAGCTCTCGGCTTCCTCCTTCGGCATCAGAAAACAGGGGCAGGATTGTTCCAGAGTATCTTATTTTTAATTCTTGCCGCATTGCTTCTTTTTTATGACAGGGTAGCAGAGTGGATGGGACTGCTGGAAAGTGGTGTTTCTGATGTTTGGCAGCTATGGCCGATTCTTTTAATGCTAATTGGATTATATTTTTTATTATCAAAGAAAAAATAAGGCTCTTTTCGTATATATTGTTGTTTTTGGCCTATTAATGTTGTCCGTTGATTTCCGCTCCAGGATGCTCGCTTTCCGCGGGGCGGTGAGCCTCCTCGACGCTGCGTCTGTGGGGTCTCACCTGTCCCGCTACTCCCGCAGGACTTTGAATAAGCTTCCTTGAGTAAACACTGCACGAAGAAAATGCGAAAGCATTTTCGAGGATCTCGCACCTTCCGCTACAATCAACTCAGTAAATAAGGTACATAAAGCAACAAACCTTTCGAAAACATCCAAAAATAAAAGACAGGGATATTTAGCTTTTCCCTATCTTTTACCATTCAAACTGTTTAGAGAACCGAATCCAGAAAATTTTTGGTTCTCTGTTCTTTTGGATTGTTAAACAGATCCTCCGGATGCCCCACCTCTACAATTTTTCCGTCATGCATATAGACAGCCCAATCTGCTACTTCTCTTGCAAAGCCCATTTCATGAGTGACGACGACCATAGTCATCCCTTCAAGAGCCAGCTCTTTCATTGTGGAAAGCACTTCCCCCACAAGCTCCGGATCAAGTGCAGATGTCGGCTCATCAAAAAGCATGATATCAGGCTTCATTGCCAGTGCCCTTGCAATGGCCACACGCTGTTTTTGTCCGCCTGAAAGTTTTGATGGATATACGTTTTCCTTATCAGAAAGCCCGACTTTTTTTAATAGTTCCTGGGCATCCTTTTTCACTTGATCCTTTGGAAGCTTTTTCACATGTAAAGGTGCTTCCATCACATTTTCGAGAACAGTCATATGAGGAAATAAATGAAAGTGCTGAAAAACCATTCCTACTTTTTCTCTTACTTTATTTAAATCGTGTGTATCTTTTTCAACCTTTTCACCCTCAAAAATGATATTGCCGCTGTCCTTTAATTCAAGAAAGTTTAAACAGCGGAGAAGTGTGCTTTTTCCGGACCCGCTTGCACCGATCAGGCAAACAACATCACTTTCTTTCACTGTTATGTCAATGTCCTTTAGTACGTGAAGATCCCCGAATGATTTGTTCAATTTTTCCACCTTAATCATATACGATTCACTCATGCCTTGATCCCCCCTTAATCACTGCTTGCCATTCTTTTCTCAATCATATTTACAAGGATGGAGAAAATAAGTACAAGTACTAAATAGTAAACAGCTACGATCAGCAAATAGCTCATGTAGTCATATTCATTAGAACCGTATGTCGTGGCTACGTTAAAGAGCTCGTACATGCCGATAAAAGAAGCAAGTGATGAATCCTTCAAAGCAATGATAAATTGATTGCCCAGAGGCGGCATAGCCCGGCGGAAAGCCTGAGGAAGAATGATCCTTCTCATTGCAAGGCCAGCAGTCATACCCAGCGATCGCCCTGCTTCCATTTGTCCTTTGTCTATGGATTGAATAGAGCCCCTGAAAATTTCGGCTATATAGGCACCATTGTGAAAAGCAAGTCCAAGAACAACCGACCAAAACTGTGAAATATCCAATGCTGTCAATCCGAAATAGAAGATAAAAATCTGGACAACAAGAGGCGTTCCCCTGACAAGGAAAATATAGATGTCCGCAATCCATTCCAGAACTTTAATTCTTGAAATCTTTAAAAAGGCAAAAAACAATCCTATAAAAATAGCAATAAACACGGCAACAATGGTTAATTGAAAGGTTAAGAGCATTCCCTTTAAAAATACGGGATATGTATCAATAAACTTTGTAAGCAAATCCACAAAAATCCCCCTTCAGATGGCTATTTCAGAATGTGTAAAAACAAAACAGGCGAATGTTTGTCACACATCCGCCCGCAATGTTATTCCTTCTCAGGATCAACTGTTATATCTTCACCGATATATTTTTTGCTGATTTCTGTGAGTGTTCCATTCTCGCGAAGTGTTTCAAGAGCTTCATTCACTTTTTCGAGCAGCTCTTTATTATCCTTTGCAACAGCAATTGCCTGCTCACTGCGGCCCAGCAGCTCTTTGCCTTCGATTTTCATTCCGGCCCCAATCGCTTCTTTACCTGTTACGAAGTCAGTGATGACAGCATCATGTTTTCCCTTGCTCAAGGCCTCCAGGGCGACGACATCACTATCGTAGAACTGGATGTTATCTGTAACCTCCTCTGCATTTGAAGTGTATGTAGAACCCTTGGATACTGCTATTTCCATGCCTTCGAGATCGGCAAGCGTTTCAACGCTGCTGTCTGGACGCACATATATTTGCGGGCCGGAATAGTAATATGGCGTAGAAAAATTGACTGCCTTCAAACGTTCTTCTGTAATGGTGTGACTGGCTACCGCTGCATCAAAACGGCCGGACTTCACACCTTCGACAATACCGCCAAACTTAAATTTATTCTGAACCGGCTCAAGCCCGAGTTCTTTTGCTACAGCCTCGGCCACATCAATATCAAAGCCGCTCATGCTTCCATCATCATTTGTATAACTAAAAGGTTTGAACTCTCCCGAAGCAGCGTACGTAAATTTGTCTTCGTCTACCAAATCCATTCCGCTTTTAGACGCTTCCTCTGATCCGCATGCCGCCAGGACCAAAACAAAAGCAGCTGCTATAATTCCTTTTAACCAATGTCTCACTAGTCTAAATTCCCCCTTCAGTATCTCTCTTTTATAAATGCCCCTTAACTCTATCATGATTTTAAAATATTCTCAAAATTCATATTATATGATAATTAATGATATTAAAGAATTTAAGCTGTTCTCATCAACTGACCCTCTTTGAACTCCAATATGACTCCATATCCTCCAGTATTCTTCAGATTCCTCACCCTTCGACAAACATTTTATCCATTTTACCCCATAATCTATTCCCCTTCGAAATATTGCAATGAAAGCACTCCTAGGAGGAAAGACCTTAATTCAGAAATACAAAAATCCCGCTGCCCATTGCAGCGGGATTTTTTTTTACATAAAGCTTTTCAATGCCGACCAAGCCTTGTCTTTTCCATAACCCGTTTCAGAGGAAAACATAATAATCTGATCATTCGGATCGATATCCAATGTTTCTTCCGTGATTTTCATATGTTTTTGCCACTTGGACTTAGGTATTTTATCCGCTTTGGTAGCAATCACTATACAAGGAATTTCATAATGCTTTAAAAAGTCGTACATCATGACATCGTCACTTGTAGGGGGATGGCGCAAATCAACTATCAGCACAACTGCTTTTAACTGTTCTCTGCTGGTTAAGTATGTTTCTATCATCTTTCCCCATGCTTCGCGTTCCTTTTTGGATACCTTTGCATACCCATAGCCTGGAACATCAACAAAATGAAGAATTTCGTTAATAAGGTAAAAATTCAGGGTCTGTGTCTTCCCCGGTTTAGAGGATATCCTGGCAAGTCCCCTACGATTAAGCATTTTATTAATGAACGAAGATTTGCCGACGTTGGAACGGCCGGCAAGGGCGAATTCCGGCAAATCACTTTCAGGGTATTGATCAGGCTTAACAGCACTGATGACGATTTCTGAGCTGGTTACCTTCATGCTTGAACACCGCCATTCAGGGCATGTTTTAAGACTTCGTCCACATGTGATACCAAAACAAAATCAAGCTCTTCCCTGATGCTTTCGGGGATATCTTCAATATCCTTTTCATTATCTTTAGGGAGGATAATCTTAGTCAATCCTGCACGATGGGCGCTCAAAGATTTTTCCTTCAAACCGCCAATAGGAAGCACTCGGCCTCTTAAGGTGATCTCCCCTGTCATTCCCACTTCTTTACGGATTGGTTTTCCAGACAGCGCAGAAACCAGTGCGGTTGTAATGGTAATTCCTGCAGATGGACCATCTTTTGGAACAGCACCTTCTGGTACATGGATGTGAATGTCATGCTTTTCATGGAAATTCTCATCAATGCCCAGTTCTTTAGCCTTTGAACGAACATAACTGAATGCCGCTTGAGCAGACTCTTTCATAACATCCCCAAGTTTGCCTGTAAGAACAAGCTTCCCTTTTCCAGGAGAAAGGGATACTTCTATCTGAAGGGTGTCGCCGCCAACTGTGGTATAGGCCAGCCCTGTAGCAACGCCAACCTGGTCTTCAAGCTCAGCCTGACCGTAGCGGTATTTAGGCTTTCCAAGAAACTCATCAGTATTTTTACTATTCACAATCACTTTCTTCTTTTCGCCGGATACGATAATTTTCGCCGTTTTTCTGCAGATAGTAGCCAGCTGACGCTCCAACCCCCGGACTCCTGCCTCACGAGTATAATAGCGGACTACCTTCTGCAGGCCATCTTCACGAATCTGAAGCTGTGATTTGGAAAGTCCATGTTCTTTAATTTGCTTAGGCAGCAGGTGGTCTTTTGCTATATGAATCTTCTCTTGCTCTGTATAGCCTGCAATCGTGATAACTTCCATTCTGTCCAGCAGCGGACCAGGGATCGTCCCGAGATTGTTGGCTGTTGCTATAAACATGACCTTTGAGAGATCATATGTTTCTTCAATATAATGATCACTAAAATTATGGTTCTGCTCAGGGTCTAAAACCTCCAGCATCGCAGATGAAGGATCCCCGCGGAAATCAGAAGACATTTTGTCAATTTCATCAAGCAGGAACACAGGGTTAATGGTCCCTGCCTTTTTCATGCCCTGAATGATGCGGCCAGGCATGGCACCTACATAAGTCCTTCTATGTCCGCGAATCTCAGACTCATCCCGGACCCCGCCTAGGGATACCCGGACGAAATTGCGGTTAAGCGATGTTGCAATAGAACGCGCAAGGCTTGTTTTACCGACACCCGGAGGGCCAGCAAGACAAAGAATCGGCCCCTTAAGGGAATTCGTCAGCTTTTGCACCGCGAGGTATTCCAGAACCCGTTCCTTAACTTTTTCCAGGCCGTGATGGTCTTCATTCAAAATTCTTTCCGCCTTCAGGATATCCAAGTCATCATCTGTTGCCCTTGACCATGGCAATGTGACAAGCCATTCGATATAGTTGCGGATAACTGCACTTTCAGCTGAACTGGATGGAACTTTCTCATATCGGTCCAGTTCTTTTAAAGCTGTCAGCTCGACATGCTCAGGCATGCCTGCATTTTCAATCTTTTCCGTCAGCTCAGCTATTTCTCCTGTCTTGCCTTCCTTATCCCCCAGCTCTTTTTGGATTGCTTTCATCTGTTCACGCAAATAATATTCCTTCTGCGTTCGCTCCATTGATTTTTTCACACGCTGGCCAATCTTTTTTTCAAGGTTCAGAACTTCTTTTTCATTATGAATGATTTCGATAACCTGGTTCATGCGCTCTTTTACATCAATGGTTTCAAGAATTTCCTGTTTTTCTTTAAGCTTTAAAGGCAAATGGGAAGAAATGATATCTGCCATGCGCCCCGGCTCTTCTATATCTGCTACAGAGGAGTACGTTTCGGCTGAAATCTTCTTCGATACCTTTATGTATTGCTCAAAATATTCAAGCATGGTCCTCATCAATGCCTGATCTTCTACGTCCTTGGTCTCAGGATCCTCAAAAACCTTCACACTAACGGAATAATGTTCGGCTTCTTCCTGAAAATCAATGATTTCCGCTCTCTTAAGCCCTTCAACAAGAACACGGATTGTACCGTTTGGAAGCTTGAGCATCTGCTTTACACGTGTTAGCGTGCCCATTCCATATAGATCATCTTCTGATGGTTCATCTATAGATATATCCTTTTGTGTTGTTAAGAAAATTAAATGGTCATCTACCATTGCTTTTTCAAGAGCCTGAACCGATTTCTCACGGCCTACATCCAAATGCAGAACCATGGTCGGATAAACAAGCAAGCCCCGAAGCGGCAGGAGGGGGACGATGATTTCTTTCTTTTTCGCCATTCCATTGCACCTCCAAAATGCATCTTTTTAACCCCATTATTGCTAATAATTTCTTTGTACAATTCTATCGTATTTAAATAGCAGTGTCTATTAAAGAGAAATTGCTGAAAGCCTGTATTAAAAAGATATTCATTTATAATTACACTTTATCCTTCTTTACGCAAATAAAACTTCGGTTTGTAGCCTAAACTGCAAACCGAAGTTTCTGACCGCGATTAGCGGGAGGCGTTTGTACAGCGGTTTTTCCATAACTGACAAACCCTGAATGGGTTACTGGGCCACACATCATATGCTCTCTTTTTTCTTTAATTCGATTGAAGCGGTTATGGCCTGCTCTTTGAGATACTCTTTTTGCAGCGCTGCATCAAATACTTCATTCAAATGGGTTACAGGAATAATCTTAATACCTGTTATCTCCTTTAAGATGGATTGCATATTTTCTTTTGGGATAATTACTGTCTGTGCTCCTGCTTTTTTGGCAGCTTTCACCTTTGGATATATTCCTCCAATTGGCTTAACGTACCCATGTATGCTGATTTCCCCGGTCATAGCTACAGTATTGTCCACTGGCCGTTTATAAATAGCAGAATAGATCCCTGTCGCCATAGCAATGCCCGCAGAAGGGCCGTCAATTGGAACTCCGCCAGGGAAGTTGACATGAATATCATATTCGTCAGCCGGTACGCCCATTGATCTCAAAACAGTAATAACATTTTCAATTGAACCCTTGGCCATACTTTTTCTGCGGATTGATTTTCCTTGGCCGCCAATACTTTCTTCTTCTACTATGCCTGTAATATTTATACTGCCTTTTTCTTTTGCAGGAATTACAGTAACTTCAATATCAAGCAAAGCACCTGTGTTCGGTCCATATACGGCCAGCCCATTTACTAGACCAACAGCAGAATGGGAATTGATTTTTCTTTCCATTCTCGGTGAAAGCTGACTCGATTGCACAACCCATTCAATATCTTCATCTTTTATGTAATCTCGGTCTTCAGTAATCGCTAAACCTGCAGAGATTTGAATCATATTAACCGCTTCCCGCCCATTTCTTGCATAATTAGCAAGAATGCCAAGCGCATTTTCACTAATAGTGAGATTAACCTTTTCCGAAGCCTTTTTTGCTACAGCTGAAATCTCTTCTTCAGCTAGCTCTCTGAAAAAAACCTCCATGCATCTTGAACGGATGGCAGGCGGTATTTCATTCGGAGTCCTGGTAGTTGCTCCGATCAGGCGGAAGTCCGCAGGCAGGCCATTTTTAAAAATATCATGAATATGGGTTGGTATTTGAGTATTTTCTTCATTATAATAAGCACTTTCCAGAAATACTTTCCGGTCTTCAAGCACTTTCAGAAGCTTGTTCATCTGTATGGGGTGAAGCTCACCGATTTCGTCAATAAAAAGTACGCCTCCATGCGCATTTGTAACAGCACCCTGTTTAGGCTGCGGAATTCCCGCCTGGCCCATTGCCCCAGCACCCTGATAGATAGGATCATGAACAGAACCAATCAGAGGATCTGCAATGCCCCTCTCATCGAATCTCGCCGTAGTAGCATCCAGTTCTATAAAAACAGAAGCTTTCTCAAAAGGGGACTTTGCATTTTTCTTAGCTTCTTCCAGTACCAATCTGGCCGCAGCCGTTTTTCCCACGCCAGGGGGACCATATATTATAACATGTTGAGGATTGGGTCCGCACAATGCCGCTTTCAGAGATTTAATTCCATCCTCCTGCCCCACAATGTCTGCAAAACTGGCTGGACGAACTTTTTCTGATAATGGTTCAGTTAGTGAAATGGAACGCATCTTTTTTAATACATCCATTTCCTTCCTTGATTCACGGTCGATAGAAACCTTTTGTGTCCGCTGGCTCCTAAGCAAATTCCAAAAGTAAAGTCCAATGACAATTCCAAAAAACAATTGGATAAATAAAGCGATCCCCGTCCAACTCATTGTGTTCCCTCCTGCATTATTTGTTCTCGTTGATAATGCTAGTATCTCCCTGACTGAGTTGGAATAAACAAGGAATTCATTTAAAAGTAAGCGTCTTGTCCACCACCGATTGTTCGCGAGGAAGGTGGCGCTTGACAATCCTAAGTATACAAAGTTTTAAATTCCGAAAGGCATAAAAAGTGGCCATGCCCCAAGGCTGGCCACTTTTTATTATGCTGAAGTCTTGCGCTCTTCTTCTACAACTGTTCCGTCCTCCAAAACAAGTTTTGGCGAACCATTGTCAATAACCGTTTCTTTCGTAATAATGCACTTTTTAATATCTTCGCGCGATGGAAGATCAAACATTACATCCAGCATGATTCCTTCAATAATGGAGCGCAGACCGCGGGCCCCTGTTTTTCTTTCAATTGCTTTTTTAGCAATTTCTTCAAGTGCGCCTTCTTCAAAATCAAGCTCAACATCGTCAAGTTCAAGCATTTTCTGGTATTGTTTGACAAGTGCATTTTTAGGTTTAGTTAAAATCTCAATTAATGCAGCTTCATCAAGCTGGGAAAGACTTGCAATAACCGGAAGACGCCCGATAAATTCAGGAATTAACCCGAATTTCAGCAGGTCTTCAGGAAGCACCTTTGCAAGAAGATCCTTTGGCTCAATTTCTTTTTGATTCTGGTCGGATCCAAAGCCAATAACCTTCTGGCCTAAACGGCGTTTAATAATTTGCTCGATGCCATCAAATGCGCCGCCGCAAATAAACAGGATATTGGTCGTGTCAATCTGGATAAATTCCTGATGAGGATGTTTGCGGCCCCCTTGTGGCGGTACGCTCGCAACTGTACCTTCCAGAATTTTCAATAGAGCCTGCTGAACACCTTCACCCGATACATCACGAGTAATTGACGGATTTTCCGACTTACGTGCAACTTTATCAATCTCATCGATATAAATGATTCCTTTTTCTGCCTTTTCCACATCATAATCTGCTGCCTGAATAAGCTTTAGGAGGATGTTTTCAACATCTTCCCCGACATATCCGGCTTCAGTCAAAGATGTTGCGTCTGCTATTGCAAACGGAACATTTAGAATACGGGCCAATGTCTGAGCCAGCAAGGTTTTACCGCTTCCAGTCGGACCGATCATGGCAATATTACTTTTTGATAGTTCAACTTCATCAATCTTGCTGTTGGAATTGATGCGCTTATAGTGATTATATACTGCTACAGATAACGATTTCTTAGCCTGATCCTGGCCAATTACGTACTCATCCAGAATATCGCGGATTTCTGCTGGCTTTGGAACATCTTTGAATTCCACTTCTTCTTCTGTCCCCAGCTCTTCTTCCACAATTTCAGTGCAAAGCTCAATGCATTCATCACATATATATACTCCTGGCCCAGCAACAAGTTTGCGGACCTGATCCTGTGTCTTGCCACAGAAAGAACATTTCAATTGCCCTTTTTCATCATTAAATTTAAACAAATCCTTCACCCCTTGAAAAAACTTCAAAACGATATATTAAGCTTGCGAGATCACATGCAAATAGTTCTTTATTCAGCCATAGAAAGGTTGGGAATTATAGTGGACTCTGTGAAATATACGTGCAAACATGCCCTCTTTAATAATTCACACTTTCTTAAAAATCAAAACCTTCAGCAGTTATGTATTGCATTGTAACACATTTTTACAGTGGACAGGAAATGATAACTCTTAAAACATTCCAATTATGTATGCATGCATGTGATGGCATTTCGCAAAGAAAAAACAGGCTGAATTTTATATGTACTTTCATAAGCTTAACCAAAAATGGCTAAATTAAGTCGGTCCCTTGGACCGATAATTAAATTATCTATATATGTATTTGTATTCCTGTCCATGTCCAATATGCCGTAAAACTTTTCACCAGGCAAAAGATACAAGGGAGATTTTCATTATGTATGGTCTTGATGGTATAAAACAAGGCACGATAAACTCGCGCCTTGTTTACTACTACTTCTATTATGCAACAGTCTTGCTATTTTCCACAAGAAAATCGACTGCTTTTTTAATTTGAAGATCTGCTTTTAGGCCTTCAAGGCTTCCAAGAGCTTGTGTGATCTGGTCAGCAGACATGTTGTACATTTCTGCCATTTTGTTAAGTTCTTCTGTAACTTCTTCATCGCTTACTTCGATGTTTTCTGCTTTTGCAATTGCTTCAAGAGTCAGGTTAACGCGTACGCGTTTTTCAGCTTCCTCTTTCATTTGCTCGCGCAGTGCATCTTCATCCTGTCCGGAGAACTGGAAGTACAGTTCAAGGTTCATGCCTTGCATTTGCAGACGCTGTTCAAATTCCTGCATCATGCGGTTAACTTCTGTGTCAACCATAGCAGCTGGAATTTCCATTTCAGCGTTAGCTGCTGCTGCTTCAACAACAGTATCGCGGACATGGTGCTCAGCTTCATGCTTTTTGCTTTCTTCTAAGCGAGTTTTAATTTTTTCTTTTAATGCATCCAAAGTTTCAACTTCTTCGTCTGCATCTTTAGCAAACTCATCATCAAGCTCAGGAAGCTGTTTTGTTTTGATTTCATGTACAGTTACTTTAAAAGTTGCAGGCTTTCCAGCTAGCTCAGCAGCATGGTATTCCTCTGGGAATGTAACTTCAACTTCCTTAGATTCTCCAGCTGCAGTACCAGCCAGCTGATCTTCAAAGCCAGGGATGAATTGTCCTGAACCAAGTTCTAAAGAGTAGTTCTCAGCTTTTCCGCCTTCGAAAGCTTCGCCATCAACGAACCCTTCAAAGTCCATAACAACTGTATCGCCATTTTCAGCTTTTCCTTCTTCTTTAACGGCAAGTTCAGCTTGTCTTTCCTGAAGTGAAGTTAGCTCGCTGTTAACATCTTCATCTGTAACGTTTGTTTCAAGCGGCTTAACTTCAAGGCCTTTGTATTCGCCAAGCTTTACTTCAGGCTTAACAGTAACTGTAGCTTTGAAGATAAGGCTTTTTCCTTTTTCGATTTGCTCAACATCGATTTCAGGACGATCTACCGGCTCAACGCCTGTTTCATCAATTGCATTAGCATAGGCTTCTGGAAGAAGATAATCTACTGCATCCTGGTATAAAGATTCAATTCCGAAACGCTTTTCAAACATTCCGCGAGGCATTTTCCCTTTACGGAATCCTGGAACGTTAACTTGCTTAACTACTTTTTTAAATGCAGCGTCTAAGCCTTCGTTTACTTTCTCTGCATCTACTTCAATTGTAAGAACCCCGCGGTTCCCTTCTAACTTTTCAAATTTAGCAGACATACAATCATTTCCCTCCAAAAATCTATTGTCATTTCATTCAACACAGAATGTTATGAATATCTCTTGTTTTCAAGCCATATCCATTAAAAAAAATGTATATATACACATAATACAACCATTATATTATAACATACACTCTCTGTCTTTCAACATTGAAGGCTAAATATTGGGATAAGAAATTTCTTCTATCTTTCTTATTAAGACAAGAGCCTGCTCTATTTCCTCATCTGGAGCTTCATAAATATCTCCCAGTTTGCTGATAGAACTGGTTAAGCCATGATACTCATATGAAAGCATATGGTATGCCGCCGCCCAGGACGCAGCATTATCCGGTGAGGCTTCAAGCGGATATAACAGGAAAAAGTGCCTTTCTGCAAGGCTCTTTGTATTTTCATATAATACCGGATCTTCCTGCTCAATTTGAATCTCCAGTTTATTGACTATTTTTAACAGCATCGGCTGCCGATGTACAGGGGGGAGTTCAGCAGGAATAACCCGGACACTTTTATTAAACTTCCGAATCGGTACATATTTATCATATTCATGCTCTGTAAGCACATTTAACAGCATCGTTTTAAAGAAAGGATTTCCGTCATCTGCTTCAAGGTATGCTTTAATATCTTCTATATATGGCCTGATATTATGTTCTGCCAGCTGTGCAGCAATCTGCATTTGTTCATGCTGATCCTGGCAGGAGAACAGATCGAGCTTTCTACCCTTGAATTTCTCCATTTCAGGTGCTTCAATCTCGGCTTCGGAGGGTGAAGCACCCATCTTTCTGCTGAACTCAAGCATTCTGCTGAAATGTTCAAACTTCTCCTTCGGAATCTCCCTCTCTTCAAGGAGAACTTCAATCATTGCTGCAATCTCGCTGTATTGATGCAGCTGCACAAGGATCATTAAATAAAGATCCATTACTTGTATGTAATCCCCAATGCCTGTCTGGAGCATTTTATTAGCCAGTTCTTTCGCTTTTTCCAAAGCTCCCGCTTCATAATATGCCAGAACAAGCCCGATATGGACATCGGTATTATCAGGATCCATCACCTTCGCTTCTTCAAAGTACTGGATCGATTCCTGATACCTTTTCAGCTGAAAGGACTCAAGCCCTTTTTCCAGCAGTCTTTTCTCAAGGCCGGGGAATAGAATTATTTTATTGTTTTGTTTTTTCCGTTCCCGCTTTCCCATGCTAGTACCGCCTCAACTTATATTTTTGAAGTTAGTGTAGCATGAATCAGCAGAAAAACAAAAAGATTCATGGTTTCCCGCCATGAATCTTTCACACATTCTTACTGTACTGCTAACTGTTTTCCTTCAAAATTTGAAATGTTTTTTTCTAATTGAAGGGTAATCTCTATTTCATCCCAGCCATTAATCAGCATTTTTTTCCAGTAATCATTAATAGAAAATGACGCTGAAAAATTATGTTCATCTTCAATAACTTGATTCTGCAAATCAACCTTCAATTCGTACGGCTGGCTTTTAGCACTCTTTAGCAGATATTCGACAGTTTCAGCCGGAAGAGTGATTGGCAATAGTCCATTTTTTAAGCAATTTTGATGAAAAATATCAGCAAATGAAGGGGCAATGATGACTTTAAAGCCATAATCTCCTAAAGCCCATGGTGCATGCTCCCTCGAAGAACCGCAGCCGAAGTTTTCATTTGCAATGAGGATAGGGGCACCCTGGTTTTCTTCCTTATTCAACTCAAACTCAGGGTTTGGCAAACCATCTTTTGTAAATCTCCAGTCATAGAATAGGTACTGTCCAAACCCCGTTTTCTCAATTCTTTTAAGAAATTGCTTGGGGATAATCTGATCGGTATCCACATTTGCTCTATCTAAAGCAGCAGCTTTCCCTTGCAGTGTTTTAAATCCGCTCATTTTGTTCTCCTCCTTCTTATTGAACTGTTTCTGCACTAAGCAAAGCACCTACGTCCACAAAATGTCCGTACAAAGCTGCAGCTGCCGCCATTAATGGACTGACAAGATGTGTTCTGGCCCCTGATCCCTGGCGTCCTTCAAAATTTCGGTTGGATGTTGATGCACAATGCTCGCCGCTTGGCACAATATCATTATTCATGCTCAAACACATGCTGCAGCCTGATTCCCTCCATTCAAAACCAGCCTGCTTAAAGATTAGATCCAGTCCTTCAGCCTCCGCCTGCTTTTTGACCTGCTGTGACCCTGGAACAACAAGTGCACGGACTCGAGGATGAACCTTCTTCCCTCTAATTATTTCCGCGGCCTGTTTTAAGTCTTCCAGCCGGGAATTTGTACAGGACCCGATGAAAACATGCTGAATCTGAATGTCTTCAATTCTCTGCCCTTCCTGCAGCCCCATATAATCTAACGCTCTGGAAAGTGACTTTTGTTCAAGCTCATTCTTGCATTCCTCAAGTTTTGGAAGCTGTTCATTTATTTTGGAAGTCATTGAAGGATTCGTTCCCCAGCTTACCATTGGCGCAATATCTGCTGCATCAATTCGAATGGTTTTATCGTAATCCGCATCAGGATCGGATACAAGCTCTTTCCAATTCTCGACCGCTTGCGCAAATTCTGCTCCTTCTGGTGCATACTTCCGTCCTTGCAGATACGCAAACGTCGTTTCATCAGGACTGACAAGCCCCGCCCTTGCTCCTCCTTCAATGGACATATTGCAAATCGTCATTCTTTCTTCCATTGACATTTTCGCAATGGCATCCCCGCAATATTCAATAATATGACTCGTGCCAAAGCCAATTCCGTTTTGAGCAATAATATAAAGTATGACATCTTTAGCGGTAACACCCTTTTTCAGCTCGCCATTAATCTCCAGCTTTAATGTTTTAGGCTTGCTTTGCCATAAAGTCTGGGTAGCCATGACATGCTCCACTTCACTTGTTCCAATGCCAAATGCTATTGATCCAAATGCTCCATGAGTGGATGTATGGCTGTCGCCGCAAACAATCGTCATGCCTGGCTGAGTAAGCCCCAGCTCCGGACCGATCACATGTACAATCCCCTGTTCAGGACTATCCAGCCCGGCAAGAGGGATGCCGAATTCCAGGCAGTTTTTTTCCAAAGTGGTCATTTGATTTAATGCAACAGGATCATTGATGACTTTTCGGTTATCAGTAGGAATATTGTGGTCAACTGTAGCAAACGTTTTATCAGGCCTTCTCACTTTCCTGTTTTTCATTCTTAAACCGGAAAAAGCCTGAGGGGATGTAACTTCATGCACCAAGTGGAGGTCTATGTACATCAAATCCGGCTTTCCCTCTTCCCTGTGGACTACATGCTTTTCCCAAATCTTATCTATTATTGATTTTCCCATTCTGCTCCACTCCCTTTTTAAAAGAAACACGGCCGATGAAGGCCGTGTCTCAGTTTTTAAAATCAGCTGAAACTGTGTCCAGCCATCATTTCAGCTTTTATGCATAAGCCCCCATGATATTTAGAATAGCTTCGTTATCCAAAAGGGTAGCCTTCACCTCTTCAATCATTTCAGAAGTAGTAACTACCTTTTTTCCAAATGAAACAATATCTCTTGTTCGATAGCCAGCTTCAAGCACTTGATTAACAGCATTCTCAACCGCTTCAGCTTCCTCTTCCATTCCGAAAGATAAGCGAAGCATCATGGCTGCTGATAAAATCATGGCAATAGGATTGGCTGCATTCTTCCCTTGAATATCCGGTGCTGAGCCATGGATTGGTTCGTATAAATAAGGTCCGTTTTCAGAAATGCTGGCAGAAGGAAGCATCCCTAAAGAGCCAGTCAATACAGACGCTTCATCGCTCAAAATATCGCCAAACATATTTTCCGTTACTACAACATCGAACTGCTTCGGATTTTTAATCATTTGCATCGCTGCATTGTCAACCAGCATATGCTCCAATGCAACTTCCGGATATTGCTTTGCGATGTCCTCTGCTACCTCTCTCCACATTCGGCTTGATTCCAGGACATTGGCCTTGTCAACAGAAGTCACCTTGCCACGGCGGCTTCCGGCAAGTTCAAAAGCCAGTTTAATAACACGCCGCATTTCTTCTTTTTGATAAAACAATGTATCTACCACAGCATCTTTGCCGTTTTGCTTGGTCCTCTCGCTTGGCTTTCCGAAATACAGGCCGCCGGTTAATTCCCTGACCATCAGCATATCCACACCTTCAATTACTTCATTTTTTAAAGGAGAAGTATCAGAAAGGCTGGAATAATATTGGGTTGGCCGCAGATTGGCATAGAGATTTAATTCCTTGCGGATCTTCAAAAGACCCTTTTCAGGACGAAGGTGGGGAGGCTGCCGGTCCCATTTAGGCCCTCCAACCGCTCCCAGCATGACCGCATCGCTATCTTTGCAAAGCTCCAGCGTTTCATCAGGCAGAGGAGTTCCTGCTTCATCAATAGCAGATCCGCCGATTTTGCCATATGAAAATTGGAATTGATGTCCGAACCGTTCTCCAACGGCCTGCAGGACTTCAATTGCCCCCTTCACCACTTCTTTGCCGATCCCATCTCCTGGAAGTACTGCGATACGTTTTTTCATTTTTAATCCCTCCGTCTGTTTGTTTGTTTGGGCTTATTTATTATCGTTTAGTGAATGAAGCACTTTGATTTCAGCACATGTTACTTGCTTTCCGCAGGGGAAGAACGGGAGCTCGATCAATTCGCCTCTACCGCCTGTGCCTGTGCTTTCTCTTTCATATATATCACTCTATTAACAGCGTTCAAGTAAGCTTTTGAGGAAGCCTCAAGCACATCCTGGGCCAAACCGCGGCCGCTGGTTTCCATTCCTTCGTAGTTAAGCTTTACATAAACCTGTGCTAATGCGTCTCTTCCGGCCCCAACGGATTGAATGCGGTAATCCAGAAGGTTAGCTGTTCCATTCAGGCATTTTTCCAATGTGTTATAGAGCGCTTCGATGCTTCCTGCTCCAGTACCCGCTTCCTGGATCACTTCGTTGTTCGATCCTGACAGAGTAACAGTTGCAGTCGGAACAGAGTTAGTGCCATATTGAATTTGAATACCGATTAAATCATAGAACCGCTGCTCCTTGGAGAGCTTCTCTTCAAGTACGATGGCTGCAAGGTCGTCGTCTGTCATCTCTTTTTTGCGGTCGGCCAAATCTTTGAAAACTGTGAATAGACGGTTTGCTTCTTCATCTGCTACTTCAAGCCCCAGTTCACTCAAGCGGTTTTTAAAGGCATGACGTCCAGAATGTTTTCCAAGCACCATGGAATTGGATTGGAATCCGACTAGATCAGGGGAAATAATTTCATAAGTTGTTTTTTCCTTCAGTACCCCATCCTGATGTATTCCTGATTCATGTGCAAAAGCATTTCTTCCGACAATTGCTTTATTTGCAGGTACCACCATGCCTGTCAGCTTGCTGATCAGGCTGCTCGTTCTGCTGATTTCCTGAAGGTTCAGACGCGTCGAAGCCTGATAATGATCATTCCGGATATAAAGGGCTACCGCCAGCTCCTCCAAAGCCGCATTTCCAGCTCTTTCACCAATCCCGTTGATGGTGCCCTCAACCTGTGTTGCTCCATTCTCTATAGCTGAAAGGGAATTAGCTATGGCCATTCCCAAGTCATCATGGCAATGAGCCGATAGAGACACTTTATCAATAGAAGGAACATGATTTCTTAGATATTGAAATATCTCTCCATATTCCTGAGGTGTTGTATATCCAACAGTATCCGGTATATTGATGATCCTCGCCCCTGCCTGGATGACCCTTTCAATTATTTCAGCAAGAAAAGGCAATTCTGTTCTGGTAGCATCCTCTGCAGACCATTGGACGATCGGAAACTTTGAAGCAGCATACTTAACTGTTTCTACTGCTGTTTCAACCACTTCTTCTTTCGTTTTCTTTAGCTTATATTGCCTGTGGATTGGAGAGGTTGCCAGGAATGTATGTATTCTTGGCTCAGCCCCGTCCTTTAATGCTCCCCATGCAGCATCTATGTCAGAGATAACTGCTCTTGCCAGTCCTGTGACCGAGCAATTTTTAATCGTCTGGGCAATTTTCTGTACAGAAGCAAAATCACCTTTGGACGCTGCAGGAAAACCGGCTTCAATAATATCTACATTCAGGCGCTCCAGCTGCCTGGCGATTTCTAACTTTTCGGAAAAGTTAAGGTTGACACCTGCTGATTGTTCGCCATCTCGTAACGTTGTGTCAAATATTTTAATTGTTTGCACTTACGACCACTTCTTTCTTCTTGCTGCTATTGACAAACGGCATCATTTTGCGAAGCTCTCTTCCTACCTGTTCAATTGGATGCTCATTCTCTCTCTGATTCACGGCATTAAATACCGGTCTATTTGCCTGGTTCTCCAAAATCCAGCCTTTAGCAAAATTACCTTCCTGGATATCTTTCAAAACTGCCTTCATTTCTTCTTTCACCCTTGCATCTACCACGCGCGGGCCGCTGACAAAGTCACCCCATTGTGCAGTATCCGAGATGGAATAGCGCATTCCTTCCAGACCTCCTTCATACATAAGGTCAACGATGAGTTTAAGCTCATGCAGACATTCAAAGTATGCAAGTTCCGGCTGATAGCCTGCTTCTGTAAGAGTTTCAAATCCTGCTTTAACCAATGAAGTAAGCCCTCCGCAAAGCACTGCCTGTTCACCAAACAGATCTGTCTCCGTTTCTTCTTTAAAAGTTGTTTCCAATGCACCTGCGCGAAGTGACCCAATGGCTTTAGCGTAAGAAAGGGCAAGCTCCTTTTATTCTCCTGTTACATACTGATGTACTGCAAACAGAGCTGGGACACCTTCATCCTGTTCATATGTTCTTCTGACCAAATGCCCTGGCCCTTTTGGTGCTACAAGCAATACATCACACTCTTTTGGAGGCACGATCTGATTAAAATGGATATTAAATCCATGGGCAAACATTAATGCCTGGTTTGATAGATTCGGTTCAATTTCTTCCTTGTATACTTTTGGCTGGAGTTCATCCGGCAATAGAATCATCACTACATCTGCCTGTGCTGCTGCCTCACCCACTGAGTATACCTGGAAGCCGTCTTCTTCTGCTTTTTCCCAAGACTTCCCTTTTCTAAGGCCGATTACAACTTCAACTCCGCTGTCCCTCATGTTTAACGCATGCGCATGTCCCTGAGATCCATATCCGATAACCGCTACTTTCTTTCCGTTTAAATAAGCTGCATTTGCATCTCCGTTATAGTACATTTTTGCCATGTTTTATCTCCCTCTCCGATTAAAATTTTATATTTTAGTAATAGATTTATTAAACAATTGAATATGATTTGGACTGCTGGGAAGTACGCTGTGTTCCTCTAGGGAATGCCGTTGTTCCCGTCCTGGCAAGCTCTTTAATTCCATATGGTTTAATGAGTTCAATGAAAGCTTCTACCTTATCAGATTCACCTGTAATCTGAACGGTCATGCTATCCTTGCTGACATCTATTACAGAAGCTCTGAAAGGTTCAATTAATGAGTAAATTTCATTTCTGGTATAAGGGACCGCCTGAACTTTAATGAGGGCGAGCTCTCTTGCCACTATCGATTGATCAGTGATATCAGTCACTTTTATCACATCGATTTGCTTGTTTAGCTGTTTTGTAATTTGTTCACTGGCACTGGAGTCCTCAACATGGACCACACAAGTGATGCGCGACATCCCTTCATGTTCAGACAGGCCAACTGAAATGCTTTCAATATTAAAGTTTCTTTTGGAAAATAAATTCGTGATTCTGTTTAGAACGCCCGGCCGATTCATAACAGTCAGGCATATAACTCTTTTCATGGTTTTACACCTGCCATTTCATGAAGTCCTTTTCCAGGTGCAATCATCGGATACACATTTTCATCCGGATCCACCCGGAAATCGATAAGCACTGGCTCACGGTTATGAAGCACTTCATCCAATAACTCTTCAGCTTCTTCTTCAGATTGAATGACATATCCTTTTATTCCATAGGCTTCTGCCAATTTTACGAAAGATGGCTGTACTGGGATTTTGCTGTGAGAGAAGCGGGACTCATAAAAAATCTCCTGCCATTGCCGAACCATGCCAAGGGCCATATTATTAAAAATGATAATTTTTACCGGCAGGTTCATTTCCTGTATAACGGCAAGCTCCTGCGTTGACATTTGGAATCCTCCATCTCCGCAAATAGCGAGTACGCATGCTTCCGGGTCAGCCAGCTGAGCTCCGATACTTGCAGGGAATCCAAATCCCATTGTTCCTAGCCCCCCTGAAGTCACCCATCTGTCTGCCTTATTAAAGCGGTAGTATTGGGCTGCCCACATTTGATGCTGCCCTACGTCTGTTACGACGATGGCATTCCCTTCTGTTTTTGAATGAAGCATTTCCATGACTTTTTGGGGTTTCAGCCGTCCAGATTCTTTATCATAGAAATATGGATATTCCTCCTGCCACCTCAGGATGGTTTCCATCCATTCTTTATGGGCCGGCGGTTTTCCATCCTGCAGAATCAGCTGCTCAAGAGCTTCTTTTGCATCTGCCACAATCGGAATGGACGTCGGAACGTTCTTGCCGATTTCAGCAGGATCAATATCAATATGGGCGACTGTTGCATGTGGTGCAAAATGCTGTAAGTTTCCTGTTAATCTGTCATCAAATCGGGCTCCAATATTTATCAGCAAGTCACATTCTGTAAGTCCCATGTTGGCTGCATAACAGCCATGCATCCCTGCCATTCCGATGAATAATGGATGATCTGCCGGGAACCCGCCGAGGCCCAAGAGTGTGTGAATAACAGGAATTTGCTGCTGCTCTGCGTACTCTTTTAATTCTTTGGATGCTCTTCCATGAAGCACGCCAGCACCAGCCAGGATGACAGGCTTTTTCGATCTGCTGACCGCTTCAGTTAATTTCCTTATTTGCAGGTAATTTGGTTTCAATGTCGGCTGATATCCCGGCAGATTCACTTCCTTTTCTTCCTCGGGCTGATCTGAAATTCCCGCAGCGATATCTTTAGGGATATCGATCAGCACCGGTCCTGGCCTGCCGGTTGAAGCTATATAAAAAGCTTCTTTAACAATTCTCGGGATATCTTCAATGCTGCGGACCTTATAATTGTATTTTGTAATTGGAGTGGTTATCCCCAGGATATCTGCCTCCTGAAAGGCGTCTGATCCAATGACTCCCGTTGCCACCTGACCTGTAAAAACAATCAGCGGAAGTGAATCCATCATTGCGTCTGCAAGCCCGGTAACAATATTAGTGGCTCCTGGTCCTGAAGTGGCAATTACAACACCCGGTTTTCCAGTTATCCGGGCATACCCTTCAGCAGCATGAATTCCTCCCTGTTCATGACGCGGCAGCACATGAAGAATCTCTGAATGATACAGTTTGTCGTAGAGTGGAAGAACAGCTCCTCCAGGATAACCAAAAATCACTTCAACATTTTCTTTCTCCAAGGCTCTTAATAACAGATCTGCACCGGTGACAGGATGTGTCTCCGTTTTTGTTTCTGTTAAGGCAGCTTCCTGCAGCATTTGTTGATAACCTCCTCATGTAATTTATAACTCCAATATAAAAAGCCCTTCCACCCCTAAAGACACCTATCGATTGTAGGTATAAGGGATGAAAAGGCTTTGATAACCTGTTCCACGGTACCACCCTGATTCACGCTTATAGTGCGTGCACTCATGAACAGCTATATGCTGTCCGTTTTGATAACGGGTGAAGAACACCCGGCAGCCCCTAGTCGATCATCGATCATCTTTCAGGACTGCGCTCAGAGGTGAGTTCATTTTAAGAGGGCATTACCGGTTTTCAGCAGGTCCGGCTCTCTGTGAATGCCTGTCATAAAACTACTTATCCTCTTCTACGCTTTTCCTATTCGGAGTAAAACCCATTAAAACATTAACGCTTTAAACCACTGAATTATTAAGTTAAAAAAATTCATTATTGAGAGAGAGATTTCACTTAGATGAAGGTTATAATTCTATTTAACTTAAAGGTGTGAATTTCTTATATTGAGGACTATCTTACGCCCATTTTTATCAGCCGTCAACACCCTTTTCATGAATTATTTGATAATTTCGATTAATCTGTTTTTCTGTATCCGCTTACATTGTTGATATATTCACATTCCCTGGGACAAAAAAATTTTAGAGAATTTTTTAATTACGGGAGATGACAGCTGATATGAGGTTCAAATATTAAGAGGTTTGTAAAGACGATTTAAGTCGAGGGCTGCACTGGCAGACTCCTGCCATTGAAACTAAATAAAAAACAAAAAAACTCACCAAAAAGGTGAGTAAGAATTCGGTAAGATATGTAGTGCTGCCAGATGTGTAAATGGCGTCCCAGGAGAGATTCGAACTCCCGACCGACGGCTTAGAAGGCCGTTGCTCTATCCAGCTGAGCTACGGGCGCAATCGAACATTCCTGCTACCCTAAAGTCA
>NZ_CAXQGS010000073.1:0-30284 GCF_964223445.1 Cytobacillus sp. | reverse complement strand
AGGATAACCTTGCCCGGTATTAGTTGCCATCGACTGAAAGTTCGTGCCCCAGAATCCGGACCACGGGAGTCCTGTCATGATTAAAAAGAGCATCCCTGCTGTGACCCAAAAGGCAGGTACAGCATGCCAATCTCTTCTAAAAGTCTTTTTCCCTTTATTCAAACGCGGAAAAAGCACACCAGCCACGCCTGTCGTTTTCTTCGGAAACCATAAATAAAGCCCTGTTACGATCAGCACAACCGCCCAGCATGCAGCCAGTTCGACGACCCGGTCTCCCATAGTGCCAGCCATCAGTTCCCCGTGAAACTCTTCAATTTTATCCATAATCCGGTATTCGCTGTTTAATTCCCCGAGGGACTCACCTGTATAAGGATTGATAAAAACAGTAAGCGATTCATCGTTATTCACAATGCCGACTTCACTGGAACGATCGGGGCTTTCCCCAGGACGGTACACCGTCACTGCTGCATCCGGATAAAGCTTCTTCACTTCTTCAATCTGCTGTGAAGCAGAAATTTTTTCACCCTGAGGGGTGACTTCGTAGTAATCCTGATAAAGGACACCCTCGATTTGCGGCTTAAATAAATAGATTGCTCCAGTTACAGCCAGAATAAAAAGAAATGGCGCAAAAATAATGCCCGCATAAAAATGCCATCTCCAAACCGTTCTGTACAGTGATGCGTTAGTCTGCGGCTGTTTTTGTATATCCGTCATTTCTTTAACCGTTTCCATATCATCAAAGCTCCTCTTCGTCCATCTTCTTTTCATATCTTAAAAGGGGAATGTGAGAAATGAATGAAGTTTTGAAAAAAATTTTTGGCAAAATCATAACTGCCAGAAACTTTCCTTTTTATACAAGGATTTCTTAATAAATTGTTGAATAGTGTCATTAAAGAACAGACAAGGGAGTTTTTAGATGATCCATAAACAATTGAAATCGCAAAAAAGCTTAGAGGTTCTGGCAAAGGTAAGGGAGATTGCCATTGGTTTTCCTGAAACCGCCGAACAGGTTGATAAATTTGGACATACTTCATTTCGGGTGAAAGATAAGCCTTTTGTTATTTTGGGAGAAAACGAAGAGGGCATTCCGTCCATTGCCATGAAAACATCAAAAGAAACGCAGGAGTTTTTATTGCAGGGAGGCAGCCGTTTTTTCAAGACCCCCTATATCGGACAGCATGGCTGGACCTCGATCCTCGGCGATCTTGAACTAGAGTGGAATGAGGCAGAAGGCTTGATAAAAGAAGCTTATTTGAGGACAGCGCCTAAATCTATCCTGAAAAGCTTGAAAATAGGGGGGAAGTTCATCCTAGTAGCATGAAACCCAGACAAATCATCCGGGTTCAGTTAAAGGAAAAGGGCAGTCAATCCGCCTACTAATAAAAGGATGGTACTTGTGAGAATGGCGATTTTACCTGTGCGGTTTGATTTATGAAAAAGCTTAACAAACATTCTCCACACCTCGCTTTTTAGTTAGTTATATTATAATACGATTTGGGATTGAAAAGGATTCATGACATGCGCAGAGAAAGTTTCTCTGCGCATTTTTTGTGGAATCAGGCATCCATTTTCTTTTTCTGAGAGAATTCCATTAACCCTCTTTTTCATTTTCCAAAATGAATAGGGGAATTCTAGTTTGATACCCAAGCTTGCAGCTGCCCTGTGAATATAATGAAATGATCATCATGAAGAAACCAAATAAAAGATACAGGGGAGATTTTATGGAAGAAAAGAAAATTTACTATGATAAGGAAAAAGGCTGCTTAATAGCTCCTAAAACTGGGTGGAAGCGCATGAAGGCAGCCTTTTGCATCCGCCTTATGTCTGCTGCTTCCCACCTGCTCCTGCCGCCGAAAGAACATCCATGCAATGGGGACGAACAGCTTCCCGGGAAAATAGGCAGCTACTCTAAAGGGCTTCCCCACAATTCTCTTGGAGAAGTTGTATCCGATGCGTATGAACAGTATTTGGAAGCTTTAAAGTCAGGAAATCCGGAAGATTTCGAAAAGATCCCAATGGGAGGGAAGGTGAAGCTTTCCAATCCACAGGCTTCTTATGTATATGATTTAATTGGACCGGATTGCCATCAATTGAAACTGTCCAAGCCTCCAGCATTCAGCAGCGCCTGGGAGGCGGGAGAAATGGCAGAGTTATACTGGCAGGCACTTACAAGGGATATTCCTTTCATGGCCTATGATAGTGATCCCCTGATTGCTGAGGCTGCTGTTGAACTATCAGGATTTTCTGATTTTCGAGGACCGAAAGTTAACGGAAAGGTCACTCCTGAAACATTGTTCCGCAGTCAGTTTCCAGGTAATCTTACAGGTCCCTATATTTCACAGTTTCTTTGGAAGGGCATTCCATTTGGTGCTGCAGACATTCCCCAGAAATACCGCACCACTTTGGCTGGGTCTGATCATATGACTTCTTATGAAGAATGGCTGGACATACAAAATGGCTCTTCATCTAAAGAACCTATAAAAGATCCGGTGCCCCGCTATATCCGCAATGGGCGTGATTTAGGTGAGTATGTACATTATGATTTTTCATTTCAATGTCCGCTTTCGGCCTGTTTAATTTTACTTAGTTATGGGCCCTCTGCTCTCGATGCGCACAACCCTTATCTTAAGTCGGCTACCCAGGGAGGATTCATTACCTTCGGGGCTGCTCATATATTGGACATGGTCACAAAAGCAGGGAGAATGGCACTCGAAGCGGCCTGGTTTCAAAAGTTCCTCGTCCACCGCAGGCTCCGTCCCGAAGAATTTGGCGGGCGTGTTCATAACCATATGAATGGGTCGGCTAAATACCCGATCCACTCAGAACTCCTTGAATCCAGCGTGCTTACTCAGGTTTACAGCAGATATGGATCTTATCTTCTGCCTATGGCTTATCCGGAAGGCTGTCCAACGCATCCAGCCTACCCTGCCGGCCATGCATGCATAGCAGGTGCTGGGGTTACGATCCTTAAAGCATTTTTCAACGAATCATTTGTGATTCCGGATCCGGTGGAAGCAAGTTTCGATGGACTCTCCCTGCTTCCTTATCCGGGCACCCCTCTGACAGCAGGAGGGGAGCTTAATAAGCTTGGTGTGAATATTTCCCTTGGCAGAGACACAGCAGGTGTTCATTGGCGTTCTGATGGCATAGAAGGGCTAAAGCTTGGTGAAGCAGTGGCTATTGGGCTCCTGCGGGATTACAGCTCATCCTTTAATGAGCATTTTAACGGCTTTACGCTAACCAAATTTGACGGGAAAAAAGTAACGATTAAATAAGCTTTATACACACATGTGCAAACCTCTGCGCCATGTGTGTTTTTTTTGGGGGGGATCTCGATAATAGTTTTGGTCTGCGTCTTTTATTTGATGGCTTCTCAGGAACAAGTGTTTTGCTGGGCCAATCCCTTTTTATCAAGAGTGGAACAAGTTTTTTTCGAAAAAAAAAGCCTTTGACATTTTCCTGACACATTGGGCATTTAAAGTATGACTTGTAAGGCAAACGAAAACTAATTCAATTCAAAATAGATTAAGAAGGAAGTGTTCAATTATGACAGAGTTTAACGAAGAAAGCAGAACGGAGAACCGGGCAGTGAAAAAGCCGGTATGGAAAGGATTCCTGTCAACCGTGGCAGCAGGTGTGCTGGGCTCGGCGCTTACGCTGACAGCCGTTCCGTATTTCCAGGAAGACACACCGCAGGCAACGGTTCCGGAAGAAACTGGACAAGCTGAAAGCTCATCCAATCTTGATGTGACGCCAGTAACTGCCACATCCAATTCCCTGGCGGATACAATTGAACAGGCTTCGAAGGCGATTGTCGGCGTTGTGAATATGCAGCAGCAAAACAATAATCCGTTCAGCCAGTCGAGTGAAGCTGCTGAAAGCGGTACGGGTTCGGGGGTAATTTTTAAAAAGACAGATGATGCGGCCTACATTGTGACCAACAACCATGTGATTGAAAATGCAAGCGAAATTCAGGTGACGCTGCATGATGGGGAGAAGGCAACAGCAGAATTGATTGGAACCGATGCTCTGACAGACATTGCGGTGCTGAAAATCAAAGGGGATGTAGACGCTGCAGCCATGACGTTTGGGGATTCTTCCAAGCTGAGAGCCGGCGATCAGGTGCTGGCGATCGGCAATCCGCTTGGCCTGGATTTATCGAGAACGGTGACACAGGGCATCGTGAGTGCGGTCGACCGCTCGATTGAAGTGAGCACTTCTGCAGGGGAATGGAACTTAAATGTCATTCAGACGGATGCAGCGATCAACCCCGGCAACAGCGGCGGCGCATTGATGAATACAGCCGGGCAGCTGGTCGGGATCAACAGCCTGAAAATCGCGGATAACGGAGTGGAAGGGCTTGGGTTTGCAATCCCAAGCAATGAAGTGAAAACACTGATTGATCAGCTGATTGAAAATGGTCAAGTGATCCGCCCGTATCTTGGCGTTGGATTGGCAAGCTTTGACGAAGTGCCGCCTCAATATTTGCGCAATCTTCCTGATGGGGTGACTAGCGGAGCGATTGTAGCAAACATAGATCCGGATTCTGCTGCAGCTAAAGCAGGATTGCAGGCAGAGGACATTCTCGTCAGTATTGGCGGAAAGCAAATCACGAATTCAGGAGATTTGCGCAAGCATTTATACAGCGGTTTTTCAATTGGCGATAAGGTGAAAATTGAATTTTACCGGGGGGGAGAATTGAAAACAGCTGAAGTCACGCTGACAAGCAATCAGAAAGTGAATTAGGAGAGGGGAACGGGATGAAGAATAAGAAAGTTTTCTATTGGATTTTAGGCAGTGTATTAACAATCGGAGCAGCGGCAGCCATCTTTTTTACAATAAAAGAGGATGATGCGGCTGCGACTGTAAACGGGGAAAAAATCAGCAGGGATGAGCTGCATGAGCGTCTCGTTGACCAGTACGGGCAGGAGCTTCTGGATTCGCTTATCACCGAGAAAGTGATTGATCAGGAAGCGAAGAAAGAAAATGTGAAAGTGACACAGGAAGAAATTGATGAGGAAAAGGCTGTATATGCAGAGTCATACGGCGGGGAGGATGCTTTAAAGCAGACACTCGAATCAAGCGGTCTCTCGATGGCTGATTTTGAGGAGGATATCGAATCCTACCTGGCAACGAAAAAGCTTCTGGAACCAAGGATTGAGATTTCAGAAGAAGATATGAAAACCTATTTTGACGAAAACAAAGAAAGCTTTGCCCAGGAGGAACAGGTATCAGCGAGCCATATTTTAGTAGAGGAAGAGGACACGGCAAAGGAAGTCATTGGACAACTGAATGATGGCGGCGATTTTGCAGAGCTGGCGGCTGAATACTCGACCGATGAAAGCAACAAAGATGCTGGCGGAGACCTCGGGTTTTTCGGAAGGGGAGACATGGTCGAAGAATTTGAAGAGGTAGCTTTCTCGCTGGAGCCGGGAAAAATCAGCGATCCTGTTAAAACCGAATATGGCTATCACGTAATCAAAGTCGCAGAAAAGCAGGAAGCAAAAGAAGCAGTCTATGAAGATGTGAAAGAAGAGGTTAAAAATTCATTATTCGAAACAGAGATGCAGACTGAATACACCGCCTGGCTGGAAGAAAAGTTTGAAGAATATGAGATTAAGAATTATTTAGAGGGCTGAGGGGAATCTTGAGATGAATTTTTTAAAACGAGCGTTTTTAAGCGTGAAGGCCCGAAAAGGGAAAAGTATTCTGCAGATCTTCGTATTTACCGTGATTTGTGTATTAGTGCTGGCTGGATTATCGATCCAGACAGCTGCCGAAAAGTCGGGTGATCTCGCCCGCCAAAAGCTGGGGGCAGATGTCACCCTGCAGGCAGATATGGAAAAACTGAGAGAGCAGGCGATGTCCCAGCAGCAGAGCGGAGGGGAGAGGGTACGGTTCCAGTCAGTGCCTGTCCCGCTTGAAGCCGCAGAGGAACTGGCTTCTTATGACCAGATTAAAGGCTATAATTTTTACTCATCCACTACGGGGCTAGCCTCCGATTTTGAGCCGATTGAAAGCGAGTCGGCTGCTTCTGACACATCTGAGGAAAGCAGTGAAGGGCAGGAGCCTGGAAGAGGCATGCCGGGCAGAATGATGCAGGGGGATGTCAGCCTGCAGGGTGTTGCGTTTACAGACTCGGTTGCGGAGTTTATGGATGGAACCTCGGAACTGGTTGAAGGAACCGGGATCACAGTAGAGCATATTGGAAAAAATGTCACGCTGATTGAACAGACATTGGCGGAAGAAAATGAGCTTGGTGTTGGTGATAAGATTACCGTCACGAACCCTCGTGATGAAACGGCTGTAATGGAGCTTGAAGTGATCGGAATCTATCAAACAGCTTCTGCAGGATCTGATCAGGCAATGGATTTCACAGCACTGAATCCTTATAACAAACTATATGTTCCATACACTGCTGGCGCAGCACTAAAGGGATCTGACTATGAAAATACAATCGATAGCGCCATCTACTACATAGATGATCCTGCCAATATGCAGAGCTTTATCGATCAGGCAAAAGCAGAGAGCAGCATCGATTTCGAAACGTTCAAGCTTGATGCCGATGATCAGCTTTATCAGCAAATGGTCGGCCCTATTGAGAATGTAGCCGGATTTTCGAAAAATATTGTGTACCTGGTATCCATTGCCGGAGCTATCATATTGGGACTGATCGTCATGATGTCGATCCGTGAGCGGAAGTATGAAATGGGCGTCCTGCTGGCGATCGGGGAAAAAAGGTGGAAACTCGCAGGCCAGTTTATGGCGGAAATTTTAGTCGTGGCTGTGTTATCGCTCGGCATTGCCACAGCGAGCGGCAATGTGGTGGCGAGCCAGCTTGGCGACCAGCTCCTGAATCAGGAATTGGCATCAGCGGAACAGACCAATACACCGGAATCCTTCAGAGGAAGGGGCATGGGCGGCTTCGGTCCGGGAATGATGCAGGCTCAGGAAACAGTGGAGACAGTAGATGAAATGAATGTACAGGTGACGGGAGAAGATCTTGGCTTCCTTGCCCTAATTGGCCTCGTGATTGCGGCATTGTCGGCATTATTGCCTTCGTTAACCGTATTGCGCCTTCAGCCAAAAGCCATTCTAAGCAAGCAGGATTAAAAGGAGATGGAAAAATGAGTTCATTGCTGGAATTCAAAAATATCAGCTACTGGTATAAACATGAAAATAAAAAACACGATATCTTGAAAAATATTAATGTGAGTTTTGAAAAAGGGAATTTTTACAGCATAATTGGGCCGTCCGGATCCGGGAAAACGACATTCCTGGCACTGGCCAGTGCCCTCGATGTTCCGAAAGAGGGGGAAGTGCTGTACGAAGGAAAGGACATCCGAAAGATCGGACTGACGCGGTTCCGGAACAAATATGTCTCGATTGTCTTTCAATCTTATAATCTTCTTCCCTATATGACAGCCCTGCAGAATGTATTGACGGCGATGGAGATTACAGGGTCTTCTGCGAAAAACAAAAAGGCAATTGCTTTGGAAATGCTGCAGCGGGTTGGGATTTCTGAAATCCAGGCCCGGCAAAAAGTGCTTACATTAAGCGGGGGCCAGCAGCAGCGTGTGTCCATTGCCAGAGCTTTGTGCTGTGACGCCGAGCTGATTGTGGCGGACGAGCCGACCGGCAACCTGGATGAAGATACCGCCAGGGAGATTGTCGGGCTTTTGCGGGCGCTGGCCCATGAAGAAGGGAAATGCGTGATCGTGGTTACGCATGACCCCGACATTGCGAGAGATTCGGATGTGGTTGTGAAGCTTTCGAAAGGGGGTATTACGGTTACATTGAATGAATCCGAGCTGGTTTCGAATTGAAGAAGGTGCCTTTTCCTGAGGGAAGAGGCACCTTTTTTGAATGGCACTGCAATAAGCAGCTGGACGGAAAGGTTATATAGCTAACCTTGCTCTCTAAAGTCAAACTCCCATTCTCAACGCATAATTCTATTTTATAGTGGCACAATGAGAGAAAAGTCCGGAGAGCTGAAAATGAAAAAACAAAGTATTTATTTTAGAAAGCATCTTCCATTTAAAGTGCAATCTTCAGCAGAGGAAGATTCACATAAGGAAAAAAACATTGATCCTGATTTGGATAAAACAGTCCAAAAGTTAAAATCGATCTATTCCATTCCGGATAATATGGATGTAAAAGTCCGTACCTTTCATATTGGCGGATTAAACAGGAAAGCCGCCATTTTTTATATAAGCACCATTTCGGATACGAAGATTATTGAGGAGCACGTCCTCCAGCCTTTACTTTTAAATAATGGTTCTTCTAAAGAAATTAAGGATATTGTTTCTGCACAATCATTAACTGCTGTGGAAGAAATTGGAGATGTCTTAAAGGAGTTAAACACAGGAAATACAGCACTTTTGGTAGAGGGTGATCAGAAAGCATATATTATCAGTTCCAATAATTTTCAGGGCAGAGGTATTGATAAAGCTGAAAATGAAGTTGTGATAAAAGGGCCAAAGGAAGCCTTTAATGAAAAAGCAGGCACAAACATTTCATTAATCCGAAAGAAAATAAAGAATGAAAATCTGATAGTGGAAACGACCACAATCTCCAAGCGATCGAATAACGAACTTTTTATCGTCTATATAAAAGATCTGGCAAATGAAAATTTGCTCCACACGATTAAAGAAAGAGTAAATTCACTTGATGTGGATGCTATACAGAATCTCTCCATTTTAGAAGAATATCTCGAAGAAAGCCATATAACCCTTTTTCCGACGATTTTGTATACAGAAAGGCCGGATCGTGCCGCTTCATTTTTAGAAGACGGCTATATTGTTTTATTAATGGATAATTCACCGGCTTCTTTAATTTTACCGGCTACATTCTGGTCCTTTTTTCATACCTCTGAAGACCGCTATTTACGTTTTATATACGGGAATTTCACAAGGGCATTGCGTATACTTGCCGTATTTATTACGTTATTTATTTCTTCCATATACATTTCGATAACCAATTACCATGTTGAGATGATACCGGCTGATTTGTTGCTGGCCATTTCGGCGACAAGAGAAATCGTGCCTTTCCCTTCTGTTGTGGAAGTCCTGCTTATGGAAATTGCTTTTGAACTGATTCGGGAAGCCGGCTTGCGGGTGCCCAGCCCCATTGGTCCAACCATTGGAATCGTAGGTGCTTTAATTTTAGGGCAAGCCGCCGTCCAGGCAAATATAGTCAGCCCTCTTGTGGTCATTGTGGTTGCCCTGGGAGGCTTAAGTTCATTTGCGATTGGAGATATAAGTATGAACTTTGCCATCCGTTTAATTAGATTCTTTTTTATTTTTTCAGCTGCTTCCTTCGGATTTTATGGGATGACAGCCGCATTTTCAGTTGGGCTGTTTTATATGGTTTCTATTAAATCCTTTGGTGTTCCTTACTTAGCACCGATGACACCTGCCTATACATCATCCAAGGATACGGTTTTTAGGAGGCTGATACAAAAGGAGATATTTAGGCCAGGGTACTTAAAGCCGGATGACTTACAGAAAAAATCAGGAGAATGATTATGGAGAAAATAGAGGGAAAAATAGGCGGAAGGGAATTTATCGCAATCATTATCCTGACTGTTGGGACAAAACTGGCTGACGATACCCCTGCCATTTTATATGAAAGATTAGGGAATGCAGCCTGGATGGCACCAATAATAATGGGAATGATATGGATCATCCCTCTCTATCTTCTGATAAAAGTCATTTCGCTGTATGAAGGCAAAAGCTTAGTCGAGATCATTAAAAAATTGTTTGGAAAATACATGGGATTTATCATTCTGTTTTTATTATGGGGCATTCAATCCTATGCGATTATTATTGACACAGCGATTTATACAGACATAATCGGAACTATGTATTTTACGAAAACACCCGCACTTATTATTTATGTCCTATTAATGGCTGTATCCGTGTATGGAGCAAAAAAGGGACTGGAGCATATTGGATCATTCGCCTGGACTGTATTGCTCTGGATCAAAATCTCCGCTTTCGCTGCGTTGATCATGATTTATATCCAAGGGGAAATCCATTTTATATGTCCTATTTTTGGACCAGGCAAATGGGAGATTATGAAGGAGAGTACAGCAAATTCCTCTCTTTTTGCAGACTTTGTATATTTCAGTCTGATTGCTCCCTTAATAAAAAGTTCAAAGGACTATAGAAAATGGAAACGGCTGGGATTTATTTTTGTTATTTTAGAGCTTACCTTTGCCCTGTTTGGCTTTGTGCTGGTATTTGATTATATCGCTGTAAAAATGATGAATTATCCTTTTCATGAAGCCATTCGGTATATTCAATTCGGGTTTCTGACCAATGTAGAGATGTTTATCTTCCCTTTCTGGCTGCTGTCCACTTTTGTTCGCTTTGCCGTTTATTTGTATCTTTGTGCCTTGCTGTTTGGAGGCCTTTTCAACATTAAGCAATTTGAATATATCATCCCGACACTGGCGACGTTATTTGTTTTCATTGGGATGATACCGGAAACCCCAACTTTTACGATCTTTAATCTAAGGCAGAATTTCCTCCACCTTATTACTCCATTCTTTTTAGGGCTGCCCTTTGTATTATGGATTACGGCAAAACTAAGAGGGGAATTCAAGAAATGAAGAAATACGGGCATTTATGTAAATATCTCTGTTTATTGGTGATGATTTTCCTGTTAAGCGGCTGCTGGGATCAAATCAGTATAGACAAAAGAGCCTATGTGGTTGCCGTGGGCCTGGATAAGGGGGAAAAAGAGGATGAAATTAAAATAACTTATCTCATTTCAAACCCTGAATTATCCAAACAACAGGGAGGATCTGATGAACCCCCGCGGGAAATCTTATCCTTTCAAACAAGTGACATCATCACATCAAAGAACCTGGCAAACACTACTATTGCGAAAGATATAGTCTATGATCTATTGAGTGTTATGATCGTCTCTGAAGATTTCGCTAAAAGCGGGGATTTTATCAGATGGATGTATGATGCCACAAAAGACAGGGAGATTAAACGAAACATTCCATTGATCGTAACCAAAGAAGAAGCCAGTAAGTTTATAAATGAAAATGACCCTAAATTGGAAACCAGAATTCATAAATACTTTAATTTAATATTAGAACACGGGATCCAAACCGGTTTTATACCCGATTCAGATCTGCATAGATTTTTTAGGATTGCTGAAGCGGATGCTAATCTCTTCCTGGCTATATACGGTTCTGCTGAGGAAGAAAAAGAGGGGAAGCAGAAGGAGCAATTTTTTGCAGGGGGACTTCAAACCGAAGGACAAACAAATAAAACCCAATTTATAGGGGCAGCTGTTTTTAAAGAAGGAAGAATGATTGGACGGCTTACAGGTGAAGAAACGCGGCTTTCAGGCCTTTTAAATGATACGATAGTCAAGGCGGACATTTTAACTTCTTTTCCTGACCCTTTTGACGAAAGATACCGGATTGCAGCAAGAATTATGCAGAAAGAAGCGAATGAAGTAAAAATGAATCTGAAACATGGAGTACCGTCCATTGATGTGGCGGTCCCGCTTTATATGGAAATATTGTCCGATCATAGTATGGTTAACTATGCTAAACATAGAGGGAAGAGAACCCAGTTAAAACAATATATTGAGGAAAGAATCACACAAAAAATGAATGATCTCGTTGCTAAAACACAAGAAGAATTTAAAGGAGAACCATTCGGCTGGTCGCTGAGTGCCAGAAGACACTTCTCAACGGTCCCGGAATACGAAAAGTTCGACTGGATGAAATCTTATCCCAATATGAAGGTTAATGTTGCTGTAAAAATTAAATTTGGTGAATTTGGCAGACAAAGTGAATTGCCAAGTTTAGAGCAAGTGAGGGATTAAAATTGAATGCATTGGCGTGGGGAATCATGATCGTGGTTTTTATGTATACAGCTGGTTTTGCGTTTAAACTTTGGCAAAATAAGAATAAGGCTGGTTCCATTGCCGTGTTCACTTTAGCGCTGGCCATAGCCGTAACTCCTTTTTTTTCAATATTAAACTCAGGTTAGATGATCTCCTGAAAATAAGGTGCCTGGCCTAAAGGAAACTTTGGGCCGGCACCTTATTTGTGGCATTAAATTATTCATACAATCCGCCCGTATACATTCTGGTCAGATTCACAATCACGTCATCCATCTGATACTTTTCCTTATTCATCACCAGCTCCCACATGAACATCTCATTGGAATAAAACCAGCCTCTAGCGGTAAGAGCAGGATCAAGGTGCTCTTTGGCAAGCCTTTGCGCCTGTGCGTAGCGGATATCGACGGAAATGCGCTCGATGAAGCGTTCGCGGATTCCGTACCATTTTTCTTCAATCTCAGGTGAGACGCCGATTGCCTCTTTTACGACCTTCATCATGTCCCGCTCGTCCAAAGCCAGCTGCAGGAACAGCCTGACCTGCTTCTTTATATTTTCATAGGCCTCTTCTTTGGCCTGCGGCTTGAAGGGCATCTCGGCCACTTCGTAAAACTGGTTCATGAGGTCTTCCATTAAGGTAATAAAAAGCTCATCTTTATTTTTAAAATAGACGTACGCCGTGCCGTAGCCTGTTTTTGCTTTTTTGATCACTTGTGAGATGGTTGCTTTTTGGAAACCGTTCTCGAGAAAAACTTCTTTTCCGGCCTGGAGAAGCTTTTGGCGTGTTTTCAGGGCCTGCTGCTGCCTTGCCGGCAATTGATCGATCGGGTTCTTCATTTATTTCATTCCTTCGTTCATTTTCTGATAACTATACTGACATTATATCATTGACATAGTGTCAATCAAACCATATAATTTTCGTAAATAATAAATATTCTGAAAGGTTGGAAATCTATGGATTTTACAAGAGAGTATGCAATCGGACTGGATGCCGGGAATGACCTGTCCTACCGGGAAGAGTTTTATATAAAAGAAGATGGAATTTATTTGGATGGCAATTCACTTGGACTGCTTTCAAAGCGTGCGGAAAAGTCACTCCTCGACCTGGTGGATTCCTGGAAGCACCATGCCATTGACGGCTGGACAGAAGGGGACAATCCCTGGTTTTATCTATCTGAAAAACTCGGAAATGAATTGGCTCCTATAGTAGGGGCAAATCCGGAGGAAGTGGTTGTAAGCGGTTCCACGACCGTTAACCTGCACCAGCTTGTCTCGACTTTTTATAAGCCGGAAGGAAAAAGAACGAAGATATTGGCAGATGAACTGAATTTTCCAAGCGATATTTATGCGCTGCAAAGCCAGGTGAAACTGAAGGGCTATCATCCTGATGAGCATCTTGTCCAGGTGAAAAGCGCTGATGGCCACACCTTGAGGGAAGAAGACATTGTCGCGGCGATGACAGATGAAATCGCGCTGATTGTCCTGCCGGGTGTTTTATACCGCAGCGGTCAGGTGCTGGATATGGAGTATTTGACTGCAGAAGCGCATAAACGCGGGATTGAGATTGGCTTTGATCTATGCCATTCAGTTGGATCTGTCCCGCATTCTCTCAGTGATTGGGATGTGGATTTCGCGTTCTGGTGCAACTATAAGCATCTGAATGGAGGACCGGGCTCAACGGGCGGATTGTTTGTGAACAAGCGCCAATTTGGCCAGGTGCCGGGACTTGCCGGCTGGTTCAGCTCCCGGAAGGATAAGCAGTTTGATATGGAACATGTGCTGACAGCAGCAGAGGATGCAGGCGCATATCAGATTGGAACTCCGAATATCTTTAGCATGGCGCCAATTATTGGATCACTCAGCATGTTTAATGAAGCTGGCATGGAAAGGATCCGTGAAAAATCTCTTAAACTGACTGGCTATATGATTGAGCTGATTCAGCATGAACTTGATGGCCACGGATTTATCCTGCGCAACCCGCTTGATGAAAAGAAGCGCGGCGGCCATATTTATCTGGAGCACCCGGAAGCAGCAAGAATCTGCAAGGCGCTGAAGGCTGAGGGAGTCATCCCGGATTTCCGCGCGCCAAATGGAATCCGCCTGGCGCCGGTTGCGCTTTACAATACGTTTGAAGATGTCTGGAAAACAGTTCAGATCCTTAAAGGTATTATGGAAGAGGAAAAATATAAGCAATTCGAAAATAAGCGGGGCGTGGTAGCATGATGAAAAAAGGATGGATCGATATTTCTCAGCCGCTGACTAACAGCATCGCTCACTGGCCCGGAGATACGCCATTCAGCTATGAAACGGCTTTTACAAAAGAGCAAACCGGCTCTGTCAATATCGGGAGAATTACGACCAGTCTGCATACCGGCACCCATGTCGATGCACCGTTCCATTTTAATGACGAAGGCGAAAAGATTTTGGGCCTGGACATCGAGCTGTATATCGGGCCTGCGCGGGTAATTGATGTATCTGCCTATGAAACGGTGGATTCGGAAGTTCTGAAAGGATTTGATCTTGAAGGAGTAGAACGTGTCCTCCTTAGGACCGCGGTTCCGAATAATTCGGAAGTGTTTCCGAATCGGATCCCTGAACTGACAGCGGATATGGCGGATTACCTCGGCAGTAAAGGCGTGCGCCTGCTCGGAGTGGATGTGCCATCCGTCGATGCCCTCGACAGCAAAGAGATGGAAACACACCATGCGTTATATCGAAATGGCATCCATATTCTGGAAAATATCATGCTGGATGAGATAGAAGAAGGAAATTACGAACTAATTGCCCTGCCGCTCCCGATACAAGACGGAGATGGCAGCCCTGTGCGGGCTGTTATTCGGCCGATTTAAGCGCGGGAACGACCAAATCTCGCATTTACCGGCCAATATGGAAGGTTTAACGCCCGAACAGGCGGCCAATGCTAAATTTCTGCCTTGCTGGAACCGCATCAGCCAGCAGAAATAGCTTTTACCGGCCGATTTGAATGAAATACCGGCCAAACTGCGGGATTTACCGGCCAAATGTAGTTCGGCCGCAAGCCGAAGCAGGTATATCGGCTAAAAAAATAACATATCGGTCAAAAAAATAATTTATCGGTCAATCACATAACAATATCGGTCAGATTTTCAATTTATCGGTCACTTTCCAGATATATCGGTCAGTCACTGATATACCGGGCCTCAGAACCAGACCGAATCGAGAACGACAAGAACCAATTCCAAGGGGGAACTCACATGAGCAACGAAAAACACCAGGACGTAAACGCGACAACCTCTGAAAAGAGCATCCATACAGATTTCACGAACAACATGACATACGGCGAATACCTGCAGCTCGACAAAATCCTATCCGCGCAAAACAGGCTTTCCGGACATCATGATGAGATGCTGTTCATCGTCATTCACCAGGTGAGCGAGCTGTGGATGAAGCTGATTCTTCATGAAATGGGTGCAGCCATCGAATCGATTGAAAACAATGATTTATCTACAGCACAGAAGCGGTTGGCGCGCGTTTCGAAGACTCAATCGCAAATTATTCAGGCATGGGATGTGCTGTCCACATTGACGCCGTCCGAGTATATGGAGTTCCGCGATTCGCTTGGCCAGGCATCTGGCTTCCAATCCTACCAGTATCGTATGGTAGAATTTGCGTTAGGCTACAAAACCGAGCATGTTCTGAAAATCTACCAAAAAGATCCTGAGCTGCATACGAAGTTAACGGAAGCGTTCGAAAAGCCGGGCTTATACGATGTAGCCATCCGCGCGCTTCACAAAGCAGGCCTGCCAGTTGATGAAGACATTCTGAATAGAGATGTAACCAGAACATATAAAGAAAATGATTCGGTCCGCGCAGCCTGGATGACGGTGTATAAAAATCCTGAAAAGTACTGGGAGTTATACGAGCTTGCGGAAAAACTTGTGGATATTGAAGATTGGCTGCAGCAGTGGCGCTTCCGCCATATGAAAACGGTGGAAAGAATCATCGGCTTTAAGATGGGAACAGGCGGTTCATCAGGTGTCGGCTATTTGAAAAAAGTATTGGATCAGCGCTTCTTCCCTGAACTTTGGGATATCCGCACAGAGCTGTAATCTAGGATTTAAAGGGGATTGGGGCCCGAAAGCCTTCTTGAATCGGGCCTTGCATAAAAATAGAGAACAGGGGGGTACTATGAGTACAAAACGAGAGCAATGGTCTTCTAAATTTGGCTTTATCATGTCTTCGGCCGGTGCCGCGATTGGCCTGGGAGCGATCTGGAAGTTCCCGTATGTGGCCGGAACGAGCGGCGGGGGCGCCTTTTTGCTGATGTTTATCGCGTTTACGATTTTGATCGGTCTACCGATGCTCATTTCAGAGTTTATTATCGGGCGCGGGGCACAGAAGGAAGCGGTGTCTGCCTATTATAAATTGGCTCCAAACAGTCCGTGGACCATTACCGGCAAGCTTGGCGTTGTCGGCTGCTTCCTGCTGCTGAGTTTTTATTCGGTTGTTGGGGGCTGGGTGCTGATTTATACAGTCCTGTCGATTGGCGGCCAAATCATTACGCCAGGTGCAGCCTATCCGGAACTGTTTGGCATGATTACATCCACGCCAAGCTGGACACTATTGGGACTGGCAGCTTTTCTGCTTATTAACATTGTGGTCATCACATTCGGAATTCAGAATGGGATTGAAGCTGCAAGCAAATATATGATGCCGCTATTATTCATCTTTTTTATCGTGCTTGTGGTACGTGCACTGACACTGGATGGAGCGATGGAAGGAGTCAAGTTCTTCCTGAACCCGGACTTCAGCAAAATCACAGGGGAATCGGCCCTTTATGCATTGGGACAGTCGTTCTTTGCACTGGCAGTCGGCTTCTCGTGCATGGTCACTTACAGCTCGTATCTGGATAAAAAAGTAAGCATCCCAAATTCAGCGGGCTCTGTTGTCATCATGAACATTATTATCTCTGTTTTGGCAGGATTGGCGATTTTCCCGGTTGTGTTTGCGTTCGGATTTGAACCGGCTGAAGGCCCGGGGCTTCTGTTCATGGTCCTGCCGGCCGTCTTTTCACAGATCCCATTAGGGGAAATGTTCCTGGCGATCTTCCTGCTGCTTTTCTTATTTGCCACTTTGACATCATCGTTCAGCATGCTGGAAATCATCGTCTCTGCATTCATCGAAAACGGAAAGCATTCCCGGAAAAAAATCTCCTGGATCTCCGGTATTGTCATGTTCGCCGCCGGGATTCCTGCTGCGCTTTCGTTCAGCTTGCTTGGGGACTTCACCATTTTCGGAAAAAATATATTTGATGCAACCGACTACCTGGTCAGCAACATCCTGCTTCCTCTCGGCTGCCTGCTGATTGCCCTGTTTATTTCTATAAGAATGGACAAACAGCTTGTAAAAGAGGAGTTTCTGCTTGGCAGCGATATTTCCCCTGGCATGTACACAGCGTGGAACATCCTGATGAAAGTATTGGTTCCTGTTACGATTGTTGTTGTGTTTATCAGCACATCCGGAATTTTTTAAAAAGAAGCGCCAATTTCGGCGCTTTTTTTCGTGATAAAAAAATCAAATTAAAGGTTTATGGGCAAATTAATAAGGGTATATAAACTTTGGGGTCTGGAAGCATGATGATATCTTCCATATTTAAGAGAAGGACTTTTCGAGATAAAAACGAAAGTGTATAGTATATAAAACAAAGGGGCGTATGCTTAAAATGGAAGCAACTTACAAGGATACCAAGGATATAGCAGGGTTTATTGTCGCAAATCGTGAGAATTTTCAGCAAAAATTATTATCTGAGGCTGTGAATGTAGCCTCTAAAATCAATGAAATCCTCCAGAGAGGCAATATCGATCTTTTAAAAAATGCCGAGAAAATGGCTTTATATGTAGCCGAAAATAAAGAAGAAGAGCTGATTGCTTTTGCCAGACAGGAAGGCGTTGCCTGGGCGGAGCATTCTCTGACGCTGTCATTTAAGCTGGAATGGGTACAGGCGATCCGGCGCACTTTGTGGTACTTTTTATACCAGTTTGACAAAATCAAAGGGCAGCAGACCGTAGGTGATGACTTCTATAATATGGAAAAGGAAGTCAATGATCATGTTGACCAATTTTTAAATAACTTCTTCATCAGCTACTCTGATTATAAAGATGAAATGCTTAAATCACAGCGCAAACTGGTTGAGCATTTGTCGGTGCCGATTATTCCGGTCAGCACTTCTGTCGCTGTACTGCCGCTGATTGGGATGATTGATTCTTACCGGATTCAGACGATTGAAGAGAAAGTTCTGATGGATATCTCATCCATTAAGATCCAGACCTTAATAATGGATCTTTCCGGAATAGCCGATATGGAAATTGACGTTATTGTTCACTTCAAAAAGATCCTGAGCGGCATCAAAATGATGGGCTGCGATGCGGTCCTTACAGGGCTGCGTGCTGAACTTGTCCGAAAAATGATCCATGCCGGCGTAACATTCGAAAATCAGGCGGAAACAAAGGGAACATTACAGCAGACATTAAGAGAATATCTAGTGATTGAATCGAAATAAGTATTACATATCACAATGCCTGGTGCTGTCCAATTTGGATGGCGGCAGGCATTTTTTAGCGGAGGAATCCAGCATGAAAAATTTTGATGAAATACTCAACATCCATACAAGCGACGACCAGAAAGGATTCCATAAATCATTCCACTACCACCGCTACGAGCCCACTCCATATCAGGGTCTGGAAAAACTGTTCAGCGAATACGGGCTTAAAAGCAGTGACCGCCTGGTGGATTTCGGCTGCGGCAAAGGCCGGCTGCCATTTTATATTCACCATACATTTCGGGCATCCGCTGCCGGTGTGGAGATGAGTGAAGACTTTTACCGTGAGGCACTGGAAAATCTGCTGACTTACAAAGGGGAAAAAGACAGAATCAGTTTTCAGTGCATCCTGGCTCAGGAGTATGAAATAACACCGCAGGACAGCCATTTTTACTTTTTCAATCCGTTTTCGGTGCAGATTTTCATGAAAGTCGTCAACAGCATCCTGCGCTCGGCCGAAGAGAAACCGCGTACAATGGACATCATTTTATATTACCCTTCAGAAGATTATATTTTTTATCTGGAAAACAGCACCCCATTTGAATTGATAAAAGAGGTGGTCCTCGAGGGCAATGAAAATGAGCGTTTTTTGGTCTATCGGTTTAATCAAACGTTTGATTAAAAAACCTCCCAGCCATATTGGGAGGAGGAATTCCTTTTATCGAACTGGCCTTGATTCCGGTTCTCTTTCATATTCACGGCTCGCTTTAAAGAGGAGACCCAGATTGATCAATCCGGCAATTCCCACTAAACCATAGACTATTCTTGATAAAACTGCATCCTGTCCCCCGAATAAGCTGGCAACTAAATCAAATTGGAAAAATCCAATCAGCCCCCAATTGATGGCTCCGATGATCGTCAGTACAAGTGCAATGCGCTGGAAACCGCTCATGTTCATGTCCTCCTCGCGTTAATTAATTTTCCAGGGTGCCGCATCGGGACAACCGTCCCAGCCTTAGCCCCGATGCTTTTCCTGCTGTCTACTAGGAGATTACCCGGATAATGGAGGGGCAAACAATATTCAGAGAATTGGAGATGAAGGAAAATGAAAAGGGTGCCCCATTCAGGGCACCCTTTCACATGTCTAGCGCAAGCATCCTGCCCTCTCAAGCTGTCAGTGGCGGACAAGGCGCTGGCGTTTTTCTGCTTACTTCGCACTCAATCGTCTAATGCGCTCATCCAAATCCGGATGTGTCGAGAACAGGGAAGCTTTGCTTCTGTTATTAATTTTCAAAGTAGAGATCGCTGTCTGTTCTTCACCCTTAACGCGGCTGGAGTAGGCCTTCAGCATCTGCAGGGCATGTGTCATTTTGTCTTTGCCGGCAAGGTCAGCTCCTCCAAGGTCCGCATGGAACTCGCGGTGGCGGGAGTAGGCGAAGACCACAAGGCTTCCAAGGATTGAAAAGGCGATTTGGAACACGATTACGGCAATAAAATGTACAATCGGTGCCATTTCTTCTCTGACAAAACGGGATGCCACCCAGGCTGCGATTCGAGCAAGGAAGACAACGAATGTGTTGACAACCCCCTGGAGAAGGGTCATGGTGACCATGTCTCCGTTCGCAATGTGTGCAACCTCATGGGCGATGACGCCTTCAATGGCATCGTCGTCCATTTCCTGGAGCAATCCAGTTGAAACCGCTACAAGAGAGCGTTTTTTCGAAGGGCCTGTTGCAAAAGCATTTACTTCAGGGGAATGATAAATTCCCACTTCAGGCATATGTGTTAAGCCTGCTGATCTTGAAAGGCGGTGAACTTTTTCCACGATGTCGCGTTCAGTTGCTGAAAGGGCACCATTCGGATCCAGCACCTGGACATTCATCATTCTCTTGGCCATCCAGCGGGACATCCACAGGGAAATGAAGGAGCCCGTGAAACCTATCACGGCACTGACCACAAGCAATGCGCCGAAATCAATGCCGCCCTGGGCATTGATGTAATTTCCTCCGCCAATCAGCGAGAAAATAATACTGATCGTCAATAGAACAAGCACGTTCGTCAATAAAAAGTAAAAAATACGTTTACCCATTTCCTCACCCTTTAATCTATTTTTGAGTTCATATGAACTTGTCTTCTGACTATATAATATAATTTTTCAAGTGAAATGACAAGTAAAAACTAGGCGGTAACGAAATAGACGTTGACTGTGATCATTGAAAGCATTAGGATGAAAGCATCGAAAAGAGAACGCAGGGGCTGATTATATTGGAATTATTCCAGCTATCGAGGAAAAGCATGGCTGATTTCCTTCTGTCGCTGAAGGGGGAAGGAGGGCATTCGCCCAAACAAATCCTCCAGCAGGCATGGGCGGGTGCTCATGAAAAAAATGGAATGTCAACCGAAGCTTTTCTGGATACCAAAATGCCGGCTATATTCGAAAAATTGCTGCGTGCAGATCTGCAGAAAATCGGCTTTTCCCTCAATGAAATCGTCGCACTGGGAAACCAGATTGAATTTACCCATCTATCTTCGACTGCCGTGCAAAACTGGGTGAAGCGGGATGTGAAGGACCTGATTGGCAGTCCGCAGCTCGGCAAGAAATATTCGGCCGACCAGGCTGCCATGCTTTTTATCGTGGAGGATCTGAAAGCAACGCTTGATTTCGATTCGATCCGAAAAATTCTTGCTCTACTTTTTAATGATCTGGATGACCGCACAGACGATCTGATAGAGCCGATCCCTTTTTATTCTGCTTACGCGGCTATTTTTGAAAAAGCCCATCAGCACAATAGTGCCGGAAAAAGCATGCACGATCAGACAGAGCAATGCATCAAAAAAGAAGCATTGAAAACATTGGAGAGTTTTCAGGATTTTACTGATCAGCAGAAAGACATCGTCTCCAATATTCTTGTTACGGCATCATTGACGGTTTTATCGGCCTACTACAAGTCGCTGACAAAGAAATATGTAACGGCTACCTTATTTTTAAATGGGTAAGTCCGTAAAGCATCGCCAATAAGAGGCGATGTTTTTTTATGCCCATATTTACCAATCAGCATATATTGCGTGCCGTTGTGAATGGTACGGGAGATTTAACGATCGAAAAAGACCGCTTCCGTTTTAAGCCGTGCATTGAGATTTATGCTGAGCCCATAAACCCGGAGGCCTTAACGGACGATGCCGTTAAGGCTTTTTTCTTGTACACTGAAAATAAAGCATTGACCGTGTGGTGCACCCCACAGTTTAAGATAAATGGGAGGAAGCGATGTACAAGATTAGCGAGTTTGCGGAAATGACCGGGTTAACGAAGGAAACATTGCGATATTACGCAGAAGTGAAGCTGCTGGAGCCCGCTCTCATAGACTCAAAAAACAATTACCGGTATTACGATGACGGCAGCTACTTTTTGGCTATCCTGTTAATAAAACTAAGAAGATTAGGCTTCACCATTCAGGAAATGATTTCAGTGATGGAGGATGAATCATTCGCCAATCTTGAAGCATTGCTGCTGCAAAAAAGAAAGCTGATCGAGAAGCAGATGGAGGAGCTTCAAGGTCAAATAGATGAAATCGATGCCTTTTTGGATTCGGGGAAGGAGGAAGAATTGTGATTCAATGGAAAGAAGAAATCATGATTGAAAGAAATATTGAAAAGGTCTGGATCTTGTTTTCCGACCAGCACATAAAGAAAATCATGCCCAAGGTCGAAGAGCACACCCTGATCGAAAAAAGGGAAGATGAAGCAGGGGCAAAGCACAGGCAAACCTACAGAGAAGGCAAGCGCCTGGAGACTTATATTGTCGAAACACTGGCTTATGAGAACTCAGAGGATAAAAAGCATAAGCAGATCCATTTTGTATTGGGAAAAGCCTTTGAAATTACACTTGCATTTACGCTGGTCAAAATAGATGACTCCCGCACCAGGTTTATTTATGAAGGGGAAAATAAAGGGGTAAACTTCGTTGGAAGGGCCATGCTGAAGCTTGGCGGCGATAAAAACAACCTGAAAGTGGTAGAGGAATTCCTGCAGAAGGTTCGCGAGGAAGCAATGAAGATGGAATAGCCTATGCTGACGCAGTCTCTAAAGGAGACTGCGTTTTCATTTAATTTTTCCTGCTGTATGGCGATAAAGCTAATGTAAGATATAATCGATAGTATTATGAAAATAAGGGGCTACAAGGTGAATTCTTACGGAAAAGAACAGCAAAAACAAATCAATAAAGTGCTCGAATATATTGATGGCCATTTAAGTGAGCCGCTTCCGCTTGAAAAGCTTGCGGCAGTATCGACATATTCCGTTTATCATTTTCAGCGGACATTTAAAGGAATTGCAGGTGAAACGCCTGCTGAGTATATCAAAAGGCTGCGCCTAGAGGATGCGGCCCACTATTTAATTTACGAACGCCATATTCCAATCACACAAGTTGCGATGATGTGCGGTTTTTCATCTTTATCCTATTTTACATACTCATTCCGGGAAAATTTTAAAACGAGTCCAAAGCAATGGAGGGAGGGTGCTTATTTAGAGCTTTTTCCAAGGGAGTATTATGATAGCAAGAAATCTAAACTTTATAGCAAGATTCAGAAAGAAGGATCTCATTCAAACACCTATAATGATTTTAGATGGCTGGACCTGGCAAAAGTGAAGACCATTGAGCTGCCGGCTTGCACAATCGTAAAGAGGCAAAGCATCGGCCCGTATACACAGGGGATTCCGGATGTGTGGGAAGAAATCTATCATTGGTCCAAATCGAGAGGGCTCCTGAATCTGAATACGATGATAGCGGGTGTCCCGAGGAATAATCCGTATATTACGCCTCCTGAAAAAAGCCGGTATGACTGCTGCATCGGGGTTGATGAAAGTGCGGTCATAGATCAGGATGACGAGCTTGTTTATCAATTTGCAGGCGGAAAGCATGTTGTTTATGAATTTGAAGAGCCTCTTCCTTACAGTGAAAGAAGCACGTTCATTGAATGCTACTCGGAGCTCTACAGCTATTGGCTTCCAAGAAGCGGATACAGATATCTCGGAAATCCGGTTGAATTCGTACAGCTGGATGAAGAATCAGGCTCACTTTCTCTTAATTGCCGAGTTAAAGCTATTGCGCTGGCCATCGAACCAAAATAGAAAAGGTGTGTGGAGAAGTAGTGGTGGATTGGAATTCAGTGAATATTTTAGCTGTCTTGATTGGCGGGGTTTTATATATGATGTATGGGGGAATCTACTATTCTTCATTATTGGGGAAGAAATCACGAAGCAATGAAATTAAGGACCACCAAAGTGAAGGCCCTTTTAAATATTTGATTTCTGTCATTATTGCGTTTATCAGTTCTTTTTTCATCGGTATCCTTGTACAATCGATTGAAATCGGAAGCTGGATAGAAGGTCTGGCACTGGGCTTTATGATCGGCCTCTTAATTTCCATGGTTTATCTGAAAAATAGGCTTTTCGGTTTGATGAGCCAAAAGGCATTTCTGATTGCCATTGGAGATCATCTTATTATTTTCACCCTGCTGGGTGCCTTACATGGGGTATTAAATTAACATCGCCGGTTTCAGCCGGCGATGTTTCTTTCAGTTAAAGTGCTTTATACTTCCCGCCTCATCGCTTTAAGCACATCCACCTGTGTCGCGCGCTTGGCCGGACGCCAGCCGGAGAAGATGGTGACAGTCAGGCAAATCGCCACACTGATCAGAGTAAGGGACCATGGAATGTAAGAAAGCATAAGGCCCTCAGGCGGAGCTTCCTCAAATACTCTTTCCAGCACGAGCGGAAGTGCCAGGTTGACCGCATAGCTGATTCCATAAGCAACAATCGTGCCAATCAGGGCACCAAGCAGTCCGATATAGCTGCTTTCAAGGACAAAGATCCGCTTAATCGTCTTCGGATGGGCGCCGATCGCTTTCATGATGCCGATATCGGGGGCGCGCTCCGTAACGGCCATCGTCATTGTATTATAAATGCCGATGGAAGCAATGATTAAAGCGATGGTTCCGATGAAGAGAAGGCCGATTTTTAGAATCGTAAAAACCATATTAATCTGCTTCATCTCGTTTACGATGGAATAAACCATATAATTGCCGTCTTTCAATTTGTCATTGATACCTGTGACAGCCTCGACATCTTTAGCGTAAAGGCTGACTCTATCGTATATTCGGCCGGTATCCTCGGAAGCTCCTTCCACTTGCTCGGGACTGCCGCCAGGTGTGCCGGTGAAAGCTTCGACTTCTTTAAAGGTGTCTTCAGAAATGAAGACCGTGCGGATCTGCATCCATTCTTTAGAAGGCTTTTTTGTGACCCCGGTTATGGTCAGGGGAATGGACTTTTTGATTTCCTTGCCATCCTCCATTTTGATAATTTCCATTTCAATCGTCTTTCCGACTAACTCACCCTTGTAGGCGTATTCTTCCTTTATCGTTCCATCCTCATTAAAGGCATTCTCTCCTTCTTTCGGCTCTAGAGACAGACCATCCGCAAAGGAGGAGCCAACCACTACTTCATTTCCTTTTTCCGGGAGTCTTCCTTCAGAAAGCTCGAATCCTGCTTTCACTTCTTCAGGGAAATAGGCCGAAACGGCTTCTGATTGAGCGGTATAATCCTCTGTTTTAAAGATCGGGCTTTGCTGCAGAGATTGCCTGCGGGTGACTGCTTTTACCCCGGTGATTTCTTGAAAATGCTGGATATCTTCATCTTTGATGCCCTGAAAATTTCCTTCGCCCGCTTCCTTGCCGTGAACCTGAACTTCCGTCACAAGGCTGTCTTCCATTACATCCTGGATGATCGATTTATGGAGGCCGAATCCGACTGATGCCAGTACAATCAGAAAGGTACATCCAATCGCTGTGGCTAATATCGTCATAAACAGCCTTGTTTTATTCTTTTTCATATTTTGCCTTACAAATCGGAATTGATCTTTTAAATTCATGCCAATACACCCTCCATAACCCTTCCATCTGTGATTTCAATTGTCTTATGGCCGATGGCTGCCACTTTTTCGTCGTGCGTAATAATCAGGAACGTAATGCCCAGATCACGGTTCAGCTCTTGAATGAACTGGAGCAGCTCGTTTTCTGTTTCGCTGTCCAGGCTGCCAGTCGGTTCATCAGCAAGAATGAGGGGAGGATTCACGACAAGCGCCCGGGCGATGCTGACACGCTGCTGCTGTCCGCCGGAAAGCTCACTTGGATAATGATCCTTATATTCAATGAGTCCTACACGCTTTAACGTCTCTTCCGTCTTCTGCTGTCTTTCCTTTTCGGGCATCCCCTTGAGAATGAGAGGGAGCTCGACATTCTGGTAAGCCGTCATGCTCGGAATCAGCTGAAAGCTCTGGAAAATGAATCCGAGATTCGCCAGGCGGAAATCAGCGAATTTTCCTTCGTTATAATCACTGACCTTCTCGCCATGAATCCAGACCTCACCATGCTTCGGCTTAATGAAACCGCTGATGATATTCAAAAGGGTCGACTTCCCGGATCCGCTCCTGCCCACAATTGTGACAATCTCGCCTTTCTCCACTGAAAAAGAAACACCCTCCAATACCGGAATAACCGTCTTCTTTTCTTTTTTGCCAATCTCAAACGCATGGCTTAATTCTCTAACTTCTATCACGCAATAACCTTCCTTCTAAAAAAGTGTCTGCCATCTAGACGTACGAAAGGGCACTTTCGGCTTCAAAAAATAATAAAATAATTTTTGGTGACAGGCACCACCCGAATTTTGTCGAATCATTTTTTGTGGGTTTGAATATTTTGAATTTTATAAGAGATAGAGCTACTATGAGTAGTAGTGACACTGTAAAAAAGGAGGAAATGCTATTGGAGCAGACACTTATTAAAGCTGATGATTATGTAACATTATGGGGAAGTATTGTGGTGTGGGCCTCGGCAAGCATCTATCTGGAGCAGCGTTACAGCTGGGCAGCAAAAATTTCAGGGGCGATTGTTGCCCTGATTGGCGCCATTATTCTATCCAATACCGGCATTATTCCAACTGCATCGCCAGTATATGATGCAGTCTGGACTTTTATCATTCCGCTTGCGATCCCATTGCTTCTTTTTCATGTGAAGATTAAAAAAATCTGGCAGGAAAGCGGCCGGCTGCTGATTATCTTTCTGATCAGCTCCATTGGAACAGTGGCAGGGGTGATCATCAGTTTCTTTTTACTGAAAGATCATATACCTGTCCTTGATAAACTAGGCGCGATGCTCAGCGCATCCTATATTGGCGGCGGGGTAAATTTCGCGGCCATGGCGGCAAAATTCGAGACGCCTGGAGAAATGGTTTCCGCCGCAGTTGTCGCCGATAATTTAATGATGGCCATTTACTTCGTAGTTCTTATGATGGTACCGGCCATTGGCTTTTTCCGGCGCCGTTTTAAAACGCCGCATGTTGACCAGGTGGAAAACGGAAGTATAGGAGAAGAGGGGAAGACACTTGCCGAGAGCTTTTGGAAGCGAAAGGACATCTCTTTAAAGGATATCGCGTTATCCGTCGGAACAGCCTTTTTGCTTGTGATTGTTTCGTTTAAAATCGCTGAATTCCTGGACGCAGCCATTCCTTCCGGGGATGACGTTTCTTTCTTTATCAATCTCGTAAATGGGCTGTTTGGAGACAAGTATTTGATGCTGACTACTCTGACGTTCCTGGGTTTGGCTATGTTTCCGAGATACTTCGAGTCTATTAACGGAAGCCAGGAAATCGGCACATTCCTGATTTACCTGTTCTTTGTCGTGATCGGCATCCCGGCATCGATCCCGCTGATTATCGAAAATGCCCCGCTTCTGCTGGTGTTTGTGTTCATTATAGTCGCAGTGAACCTGACTGTATCTTTAACAGCAGGCAAACTACTAAAATATGACCTCGAGGAAATTCTTTTGGCCAGCAATGCCAATGTCGGCGGCCCGACCACCGCTGCAGCCATGGCCATCGCCAAAGGCTGGAAGGATTTGATCGGACCGATACTTGTTGTCGGAACGCTGGGCTATATTATCGGCAACTACGTCGGAACCGCTCTCGGACTGTGGTTTTCGGGGTTTATGTAAAAATGGAGGAGGGCCCGCAAAACTTATTGCGGGTTTTTATGCTGAATTAAACATTGGGATTTGGGAAGCAGGGATGTTGAATCATGATTTGAGAAGAGGGATGTGAAATATATTACTAAAAAGATAAATGATTAATTCTGAATAAAATTTCCGTAATCAATAACTGTGAGGATCTGTTCTTTGGAGAATGCCAAATTTGCCTTCTTAAAGTCATTCGGTATTATCCCGTGGCTTATAAATTTATTTTGCAGCTGCAGGATTTGATTATTAAATCGGTTATTATCAGGTACTTTATTAGGGATTTTTTTCATTATAATCCAGCCATTTCCGTATTGTATGACTGGGCAAAGATGTTTTTTTATGTCAGGAGGACTATGAGTGAAAATTTCACATTCAGTTTTATTACACTTAAGGCCAAGATCTGAAAGGGCAACCTTTAACACATAATTTTTCCCCATATCATAGACAATTCTGGTATATCCTTTTCCCAGAAATCTATACCGTAACCGCAAAGTCCTTTTTGCCATAGTGACCTTTGAATAATTCCCCTTATTTTCCCATTTTTTCATGCTTGATATCCAGGAATTAATAGAATGAAGTTCGCTGGGAGTCAGGAGATTTGGATTAGCAGTATTTTTCCTTGGAGACATAATTTCCACATCCATTCCCATACAATTTTTACACGATATTATATTTAAATAGGGATTAGTTTGTCCGTACTTATAACTATCTTTTTGTAAAAAAGAATTCCAGCCCGCGGCTTATTTATCTATCCCTTTTTAGATATATCGGTCATTTGATCGGCCAGGGCTCCAGCTCCCTCTCCTCCAAATTCCACCTTACTTCAAGAAAAATCCAAAGAAATTTTTTACGATTTGTACTATAATAATAGCTGGTTTATTTTTTAGAGTAACGAAATAATAGAAAGCGGTGTTGATACCTTGGATAAACGGTTTGGTACCGTAACAATATTTTCTTCAGTTCAATGGCTATTTTTTATTTTTGCAAATACAGTGATGGTCCCGATCTCGGTTGGAACAGTGTTTGGGCTGCCGGGAGAAACGATTGCGATGATGCTGAGAGCCTCGCTTATCTTTACGGGATTGGCGACCATTTTTCAAGGCTGGAAAGGACATCGCTATCCGCTCATGGAAGGCCATTCCGGCTTGCTGTGGGGAGTCATCTTAAACCTTGGCCTGTCGGCGTCGTCCCTTGGCATGAGCTATACGGAAATCGGGGGAGGAATTGCGACAGGTGTACTCCTGGCATCTGCTGTCACGCTCATTCTCGCAGCCTTCAACGGCATCTCTCTGCTAAAATCGATATTCAGCCCGATGGTGATGTCCGTTTACCTGTTCCTATTAACCTTCCAGCTGATTTTCATCTTTTTCAAAGGCATGATGAAGGTCAGTGAACATGGCACCATTGATGTTCCCATCTCCCTTTATTCCTTTGCACTTGTTATTTTTGTGAGTCTATTAAAATTAAAAGGGAACGCCGTCATCAGCAATTTTTCTATTTTAATTGGGTTGCTGGCAGGCTGGATCGGCTATGATCTCCTATTTACAGGTGAAGCGGTGCAGGGGGGAGCGTCCGGAGATGTGAGCTTTACACTTTTTCCGCTGGGACAGCCTAACCTTGAAATCGGTATTGTGGCAGTCACCTTTTTTGCCAGTCTGATGAATCTGAGCAATACAGTCGCTTCGATCAGCTCCAGTGACCGTCTATTTAAAAAAGATTCCGGGAAGCGCGAGTACCGCGGATCGATTTTTATCACCGCAGTATTTACGGTGATTGGAAGCGGGTTTGGCCTGGTGCCATATACGCCATTTACCTCATCGATCGGATTCCTTCAGAGTACGCGAATATTGATGAGAACACCATTCTTCATTGGCGGCGCGCTGTTGACTGTCATTGGCCTGATTCCGCACCTGGGTTCATGGCTGGCCGGCATGCCGGTAACAGTCGGGAACGCCGTGCTGTTTGTCGCGTACCTGCAGCTGTTCGGGACTGCTTTCAACAGCTTAAGTGGAAAAGTGTTCAACTCAGACACAATCTTCCGTTTAGCCGCACCCGTCCTGATCGGCATCAGCTTGATGAATACACCCGCTGCGGTGTTCGCAGAATTGCCGGTTTTGATTCAGCCATTCTTATCCAACGGGCTTCTAATGGGCGTCCTGATCTCCATTCTTCTTGAGAAAATGGTGAACTGGTCTGCGTTCGAACAGCTGGAATTGAAGAATAACTAGAAAAATCCCCTGTGAAGGGGATTTTTTAATAGATGGATGATACATCGGCAGGCAGGCTGCGGACATGCTTTAAAAATGCAGTTACACGCTTATCATCTTCATATGGGTACTCGAAGCCCAGCTTTTCTGCGACCTCGAATGCCGCTTTTCTGAAAAGGGAGCACATGGTAAAAAGGGCTTCCCATATGTGATTAAAATCGGCGTTTGAATAGGTGGATTCGAACTCCTCCCATACCTCGGCAGGAAGAAAATTGGGCAGATACTTGCCGGCTTTGCCAGCGCTCTTTGTAAAATCGGCTGCGATGCCGGCCTTCCATTCGAGCATTGTAATCAGCACATTGCGGTTGATCTGCTCATGCATAAACATCGCGTAAGTCAGCTCCCTGCGCCAAAGCCCTTTGCTGATATTCATTGTGATCCACCAAAATTCATTGCAGAGATCCGCAAACTCCTGAGCATCCGGCTTCTTAATGAGATAATCCCGGTCACTGGCTGGCGGCATGTATCTAATCAGCCCATCCTTATCAAGAAGCAGCACACTCAGACTATCGGGCTCCAGCAGCTCCTCTATCTTTTCAGCTGGAATCAACGTCAGATCAATAC
>NZ_CAXQGS010000072.1:0-26919 GCF_964223445.1 Cytobacillus sp. | reverse complement strand
GCAAGGCTCCATACCAGATTCATTACGTACAGGAAGCCCAAAAGGTTGTCCGCGGAGGTCTGACTGCCAAGGTTCCCAATGCCGAGGATGTAAAAAAGATGATGCTTCTCAAAGCCATGGAGAAATCCGGTCTGCCTCTTGCTTTTGAGACGATTGTTGGAGCAGGCACCAAAAAAGATCATATCTATAACATTCCGCCCAAAAGATTAGGGTACCTATACGGTTATGCCCCTGCAATTAACGAAAAGGGGAAAGTAACGTATGGAGAAGTATATTTGATGTTAAAAGGCAGCAAGAAAATGATTGTCATTAAAAATGTCACTTCACAGGGAATAGGTGCCTGGATTCCGATTCAGGATCATGTGACGTTTGGGTTTCTTGTTTCGGAAAGGCCTAGATAATAAAAAAGCCAGCCTGACTATACAGGCTGGCTTAATCTTTTAGATATTCGAACGTCTTGTTTTAAAATCTGTTTCTTTATAGTAGCTGTTCTTTACAAGAACGTTAGGGCCAAGGCATCTAACCCCCGCACAATGACAGTTCAGAGAATCAGCGAGTTCAGTTCTGCTCCATTTTTGATAAATATCCTCAAGCTGATCGGTTTGGATATTTCCGAGCGGGGGTGTATCGCCAAAGTCAGTGACGATGACATCGCCGGTAAAAATATTTATATTTAGCCGTGATCTTCCGTCAGGGTCATTCCGGACGGTTACATTTTTAGAGGAATACAGTCTTCTTAGAAGCTCCAGGTCTTCTTTATTGCTGCTGCACGCATAAAAGGGCAGGGTGCCAAACAGCATCCATGTATTTTCATCCCGGATATCCAGGAGATGATGGATGGCTGATCTCATTTCTTCGAGAGTTAAAGTTTCTAATGATGAGGCGAAATCTGATGGGTACATCGGATGGACCTCATGGCGCTGACAATTCATTTCTTCTGTAATCTGTTTATGAATTTTTTCCAGATAAGGCAATGTCCGTTTGTTGAGCATCGTTTCAGCAGAAACCATCACCCCCGCTTTTACGAGTTCCCTGCTGTTTTCAATCATCCTGTAAAAAAGCCGCTGACGCTGCTCGATTGTCGGCTTTCGATCCATCATCGCAAAGCCGCCCTCAATAAAGTCCTCCTCAGTTCCCCAGTTATGAGAAATATGAAGGACATCCAAATATGGAATGATTTCTTCATAACGGGCTAACTCCAGTGTCAGATTAGAATTAATCTGTGTTCTGACCCCTCTTTCGTGCGCATAGCGAAGCAGCGGCGCAACATAATTTTTAACCGATTTTTTTGAAAGCATCGGCTCCCCGCCAGTAATGCTCAATGAGCTTAAATGAGGAATTTCATCCAGCCTCTTAAGCATCAAATTAATGGGCAGGGCATCGGGGTCCTTAGGCTGAAGTGTATAGCCGACAGCGCAGTGTTCGCAGCGCATATTACATAATACAGTTGTTGTGAATTCAATATTTGAAAGCACCAATTTTCCGTGCTGATCGATATCGGAATAAGCTTCCCATGGATCATTTTCCGGTGTGATAGGTGAAAGTTGTGTTTTCATATGTATCTCCTTTTAAATCTAAGTCCTTTGTCATTATTTAATCTTTCATATCCCTTGTCAATCGATAGTTTGTACTAAAAATGATATAAAAACGTTTAATTTCTCCTCCTGCGGGAATTAACTCAATAACAAACGCGAAACACTTTTTAACTTAAGAGGAGGATTTAACATGGAACAGAATAACACTTATAATACAGCAAACACAACAACTGCTTTGCGGTCAGATTATGGACAGGACATGAATTATGACCATGATAACGGACCAAACAGCAAGCTGATGAAAGGGATTGTCATTGGCGGTATTATTGGCGGTGCTTTAGCAATGCTGGATAGTACAACAAGAACAAAAGTAAAAACAAAAGCGATGGATCTAAAGGATTCTTCTGCAAATCTTATATCCGAAGTGAAAGAAAATCCTGGAGATGTAAAGGAAAATATGATTAACCAGTTTAAGAGTGCTTCCAATACTCTTAAAGAAGCCATAAAAGATGCCCAAAGTTTGTACCAGCGTGTCAACGAAGATGTTTTCGGCAACATGGATATGGTAAAAGAAGTTTCTAACGAAGCCATGTCAACAGCTAAGGAAGCAAAAAGCGAGCTTGCTGATATCGGCTCAAAAGTAAAGGAAGCAGGTTCAGAATTAATGGAAAGCCCTGTTGAAAACGGCGGAACTTCCTCTGGTTCAAACTACCAGGCAACAAGCTCAGTGAGCAGTTCAGACACTGCTTTTCCGGTAGAGCGTGGCGAAAGTGCAGTCACTTACAGTCCTGAGACTCAAAAGAACAGCAATAACCTATAATTAATAATATAAAATTTCCTCTGCTCTTATGAGTGGAGGATTTTTTATTGGTTCTGTTTCCTAATGATGGTTGTTTTATATATACACGGAGGGGGTAACCCTTAACTATAGGTATAGGACATTTTTTGGAGGTTACATTTATGGGTTATAGACGAGGGAAATCATTATCAAAGGATATGGAAAAACAATCTTACGAAAGAGAAACAGCTGTTGGAACTGCGGGGATGGTAGTCAGTCCTCATTCAGTTGCCACAGATATAGGTGAAAAAATACTGCGGGAGGGCGGCAATGCAGTAGATGCTGCAGCTGCTATCCAATTTGCTTTAAATGTAGTAGAACCAATGATGACAGGCATTGGCGGAAGCGGATTTTTAATGGTTTACGACAATAAAAAGAAAGATGTAAAAATATATGATGGCCACACAAGGGCGCCAAAAGGCGTGCATCCTGAGATGTTCCTCGATGGCAATGGAAAAGTGATCGACTTTCGCAAACGCTCTACTCATGGTACAGCAGTAGGGATTCCCGGTATCTTAAAAGCTTTTGATAGAGCTATTAAAGAACACGGTTCCAAGCCATTAGCCGATCTGATTCAGCCGGCAATAGATGCAGCAGAGAGCGGTGTGGAAGTGAACTGGGTGATGGAGGAAGCACTTCAGAACTTTCATTACAGGCTGGGTGAGGAAGCCAAAGCCTTTTATTTTCCGGAAGGCAAATCTTTAAAGGAAGGTGACAGACTGGTCAAGGATCATTTAGCGAAGACATTCCGGATCCTGCAAAAGGAAGGAATAGCCTCCTTTTATGAAGGAGAGATAGCCGAAGCCATCGTAGAAACGTTAAAAGAGGAAGGCGGCTTTATGACGCTTGAGGACCTGAAGAATTACCGTCTTACTATTGATGAACCGATATGGGGCGAATATAAAGGCTATAAGATTGCTTCGTCCGCTCCTCCGAGTGCAGGCGGTGTAACAGTCATTCAAATACTGAAAATGCTGGAGAGGTTTGATTTAAGCCAATATGACGCAAAGTCCTGGGAAAAGTATTATCTGATTACCGAAGCTATGCGTTTGGCTTTTGCGGACAAAGTTGCCTATTCAGGGGATCCAGAATTTTCTGATCTCCCTATAGAAGGACTGCTACATGATGATTATATTGCTGAAAGGGTAAAAGCCATTAATTTTAAAAGAAGAAATGATGCAATAGATTTTGGAAACCCCTGGAAATATCAAGCGGGCGAACCAAAGCAGATTATTCGTCAGCCTGATGACTTAGAGAAAAGTGAAACAACTCATTTCACGGTTGTCGACCAATGGGGCAATATTGCTGCATGTACATCAACCGTTGAGCATCCATTTGGGTCAGGGATTATGGTAAAGGGCTACGGATTTTTATTAAACAATGAGCTTACAGACTTTGATGCCAATCCTGGCGGAATTAATGAACCAGAACCCGACAAAAGGCCAGTCAGCTGTAAAAGCCCGACAATCATATTTAAGGATGACCAGCCCGTACTAACTCTTGGTTCACCAGGCGGACCGACCATTATTGGCTCAGTTTTTCAAACTATCGTAAATATCATTGATCATAAAATGAATTTGAAGGAAGCCATTGAAGAGCCCCGGATCTTTGCCACAACTGGCCCGCTTATTGAATGGGAGCCGGGAATAAGCATGGAATCCAAAGGCGAGATGGAATCAAGCGGATTTGAATTTGGCGATAAGCCAAGCCGGATCGGAAATGTTCAGGCCATTCAGATCGACCGGAAGAAAGGCCGTCTGTATGGCGCGGCTGACTCCAGCCGTGAAGGAAAGGCAGCCGGAATTACAGAGGAGCAATTAGAAAGCTGATGCCCGCCTGGCATCAGCTTTTCTTTGGGTCAATATTTGAAAGCGTGTTCATCTTGTTGCTTGAGCTGCTCCTTTTAATGACTGACATACTTCCGTCAGTCTCGAATACAACTGCCTCAACACCTTCCATTGAGGAATACCCATTGGAACGAATAGCCTGTATAATTTCTGATTTCAAAACCCTGTTTTTATTTAAGGCTGACTCTATGAATTGTCCTTGATAATAAAGCAGTTCAGGACTGGATTTAATGAATTCATTGAATTTGGATGAATGAAGAGAAAGCCAGGCTACTGTATACTGCATGCCAATTAATAGAACATATGCAGTCAGCCCCTCTGCAAGTGACACCTGTTTGTTAAGGAAAATAGTCGCCAGAGTAGACCCAAGGGCCACTGTTACCACTAAATCAAATGCATTCATTTTTGTTAAGGTCCGTTTTCCTGATATTCTCAGGAACAGAATCAGAAAAATATAGCTCATAGCTCCAATAGAAAGAACTCTCCATAAATCCTGCCAGCTGGAAAAAAGCATGAGTGCCTCCCTTCTATATGGTTCTTATTCCTTTTATAGGAAGGCAGTAAACGGACGATTAATGATTCTTTTATATTGCATGAAGCCAATAGAGGGTATATTAAGTAAAATACTTATTTGCTGAAATAACTAATTTCATGTAGGATGTAATCGAGACGAAAGGAGAGAACGTTTTGGGCAGTCCGATTCAAGATAAGAATTCACAGGTTACTTTTCTAAAACAGCGCTTAAATATGTTCCTGGATGTACTGGAAGCTATTGAGCCGGAAGACACCGAAATCGAAGACATCGACCGTCTTATTGCGATGATCGATGACCTCGAATCCAAATGCCGTGAATTTAATAACCGCGATTAAAATAGGAGCCTGATGGCTCTTTTTTTATGGAAATTGATTTGGAAATTTCCTCTTTCATCCTGTAAACGATTGCAACCTTTGTCTTTAAATACGCATCAGATAGGAGTATAATGGTAGACGATTAATAATTGTAATTTTCATAAAAGATATAAGCTATATAGGGAGCAAAGGGAAGGGGACTAAAGCAATGAATATCGACAAATTTCAGGAAAGCATGTATCAGCTGATTGTTGAGACATCCACTAATCTTCCGCGTGATGTGCGCCGTGCAATCAAATCAGCGAAAGAAAGAGAAAATGCTGGCACGAGAGCGGCGATGAGCTTAGATACCATTACGAATAATATTAAAATGGCTGATGATAATGTGTCGCCAATTTGCCAGGATACCGGATTGCCGACGTTCAAAATCAAGACGCCAGTCGGTGCTAACCAGCTGGTTATGAAGGAAGCGATCAAAAACGCAATCGCTCAGGCGACTAAGGACGGAAAGCTTCGCCCGAACTCTGTGGATTCCTTAACTGGCGCCAACAGCGGGGACAATCTTGGCTTTGGGACACCTGTCATTAAATTTGAACAATGGGAAAAGGATTATATTGACGCCCGCCTGATTCTTAAAGGCGGCGGCTGTGAAAATAAAAATATCCAATACAGTCTTCCCTGCGAACTTGAAGGCCTTGGCAGAGCTGGACGAGACCTTGATGGAATCCGCAAATGCATCATGCACTCTGTATACCAGGCGCAGGGACAGGGATGCAGTGCCGGCTTTATCGGTGTCGGCATCGGGGGAGACCGCTCTTCTGGCTATGACCTGGCGAAAGAGCAGCTGTTCCGTTCTGTAGATGATGTGAATCCTAATGAAGACCTCCGCAAACTCGAGGATTACGTGATGGAGAATGCAAATGAGTTAGGAATCGGAACAATGGGCTTCGGCGGGGAAACCACCCTTTTAGGCTGTAAAGTCGGTGTTATGAACCGTATTCCTGCAAGCTTCTTCGTATCTGTTGCCTATAATTGCTGGGCGTTCCGCCGCCTTGGCGCAGCAATCAGCATGGAAACAGGTGAAATTAATGAATGGATGTACCAGGAAGGCGAGCATATCGATTTTGGTGCTTCTGAAGCCGAACTTGAGACAGCGGCAGCAGCAGAATCAGCAGAGCAAACAAACATCGTGACATTGCAGGCACCGATCACTGAAGAACAGATACGCAATCTTAAGGTCGGTGATGTGGTTCAAATCAACGGCATGATGTACACGGGCCGTGACGCCATTCACCACCACTTGATGGACCATGATGCACCAGTTGATCTTAATGGGCAGGTTATTTACCACTGCGGCCCGGTCATGATGAAGGATGAAGACGGCAAGTGGCATGTAAAAGCTGCTGGACCGACTACAAGTATTCGTGAGGAGCCATATCAGGGCGATATCATGAAAAAGTTTGGCATTCGCGCTGTTATCGGTAAAGGCGGAATGGGTCCGAAAACCCTGGCAGCACTCCAGGAACATGGCGGTGTTTACTTAAATGCAATCGGCGGAGCAGCACAATATTATGCTGACTGCATCAAATCGGTTGAAGGCGTAGACCTCATGGAATTCGGTATTCCGGAAGCAATGTGGCACTTGAAGGTTGAAGGCTTTACTGCAGTTGTGACAATGGATTCCCATGGAAACAGTCTTCATAGGGATGTAGATAAATCTTCACTTGAGAAATTGGCTCAATTTAAAGAGCGTGTTTTCTAATAGATGAACGGGAGAGAGGCTGTTTGGCCTCTCTTTTTTGTGCATTTTTTTGCCAATGATCCCTGCGAATGTTTTTATTACATTCACAAACACTAAGAAAAAATATTGGAGGAGCTCAGATGAAAAAATTAAGTATCTTCCTGAGTGTTTTTATTTTGTTTTTTTCCGGGACAGCTTATGCGAATTATGGCAACTCGCCGGTTCACTGGGGATTCAAAAAAGCAAAAAATGAAGTGCCTGCCGAAGCAGGAAAGCCGCTCGACTCACTGCTTGAAAGACATGGTTCCTATTATAAAGGCGATACAAGAAAAAAAGACATTTATCTAACATTTGATAATGGATATGAAAACGGCTATACAGGGCAAATTTTAGATGTTCTGAAAAAGGAAGACGTTCCTGCTGCCTTTTTTGTAACAGGACATTATTTAAAAAGCGCACCCGATCTTGTAAAGAGGATGGCAGCTGAAGGGCATATCATAGGTAATCACTCCTGGCATCATCCTGATATGACAAGAGTGAGCGATGAAAAATTTATCAAAGAGCTTGAAATGGTCCGTGCTGAAAACGAAAAGCTTACAGGTGTTAAGCATATGTCTTACTTGCGTCCGCCTCGCGGCATTTTCAGCGAACGCACTTTGGCTTTGGCTAAGAAGGAGGGCTACACTCATGTCTTCTGGTCACTGGCCTTTGTCGATTGGAACACAGACCGTCAAAAGGGCTGGCAGTATTCTTACGACAATATTATGCGCCAGATCCATCCAGGCTGTATCCTTCTTTTGCACACTGTTTCAAAGGACAATGCCGATGCTCTCCAAAAAGCCATACAGGATCTGAAAAAACGCGGATATACCTTTAAGAGCCTTGATGACCTGACATGGGAACAGGCAATTGGGGAGAGGATGCTGTACTGATTTTTCAAAGCCGGTATATCAACAAGTGACCGATAAATCGGATAGTTAACCGATAAACTTTCAAAAGTGACCGATATATTTGGAAACAGACCGATAAACAGAAAAACCTGACCGATAAAATGAAATTCTGACCGTTAACTATAGGAAATTTTTATTCTTCAAAGACCCGGGGATGCCCATTCTTCGGGTTTCTTCCTATTTTTACAGCCTATTTAGTAAAACTTCCTTAAAAAATGCTATAATCGGGGAAAATGATAAAGGACGGATTCTCTTTTGGAAAAGATTCAGGTAGAAGGACCTTATAATTTTGATCTGGTACTGGACAGGCTTTCGAATGATCCTCTTAATCAGGTGGATATAGAAAATCGGTCTGTGAAAGTGCCAATGCTGCTCAGCAATCAGCCGGTTGTGGCAGAAGTAAAAGCATTCGGAACGACTGATAATCCGGAATTTTTAATAACCGGAACGGAGGGCCCTCTTAAAGAAAAAGCAGCTGACCGCATATCGGAAATTTTTCAATGGCATCTGCCGCTTGAGAGAATTCACAAACATTTTCAAAACACGGAATTACAGCCAATTTTCGATGCTCATTATGGTACTCCGATTGTCCTCGACTTTGATCCATATAACTGTATATTAAAATGCATTATTCACCAGCAGCTTAATCTTGCTTTTGCCCACACATTAACAGAACGGTTTGTAAAAGCATTTGGATTTGAAAAGGACGGTGTGTGGTTTTATCCGCTCCCTGAAAAAGTGGCAGGTCTTAAGGTGGATGACCTCAGGGAATTGCAGTTCAGCGGAGGGAAGGCTGAATATGTCATTGGCATCGCAAAAGAAACGGCTGCGGGAAAATTAAACTTTGACGAGCTTAAAAACCTTTCAGATGAAGAAATTTATGATAAACTTATCAAATTGCGCGGTGTCGGTCCCTGGACTGTTCAGAACTTCTTGATGTTCGGGCTTGGCCGGCCAAATCTTTTTCCAGCAGCAGATATAGGCATCCAGAATGCCTTAAAGAAATTATATAAATTAGAAGCGAAACCGACTCGGGAGGAAATGGAGACATTTTCGAAGAACTGGGATCCTTATTTAAGCTATGCTTCTCTTTATTTGTGGAGAAGTATCGAGTAATTTGGAGTGTGATGGAGCACCATGAAACAAGAACAAACAGCTAAATTAAAACTTAAGCAAACTTTTCCGCTGACAATCAAAAGGCTTGGCATCAATGGCGAAGGTGTCGGTTATTTTAAAAGGCAGGTCGTCTTTGTTCCGGGAGCGCTGCCCGGCGAGGAAATCACAGCTGAAGCAACAAAGGTAAATCCGAAGTTTGCTGAGGCGAAAATAAAGAAAATCCGCAAAAAGTCGGAATTTCGTGTTCAGCCGCCATGCCCGGTATATCATGAGTGCGGGGGCTGCCAGCTGCAGCATCTCCGCTATGATCAGCAGCTGAAGGAGAAACGGGATATCATCATTCAGGCTTTAGAGCGCCATACAAAGCTGAATCCTGAGAAGCTGGATATCAAAGAAACCATTGGAATGGAAGATCCGTGGAGCTACAGAAATAAAAGCCAGTTCCAGGTTGGCCAAAAAGACGGGAAGGTGCTTGCCGGATTATATGGCATGAATTCGCACCGCCTGATTAATATTGAGCACTGTGCGGTACAGCATCCGCAAACAACAAAGGCGACTGAAGCAGTGAAACGGATTCTCCAGGATTTGAGAATCCCAATCTATAATGAAAGAAGCCGAAAAGGCATCGTAAGGACAATCGTTGCCAGGGTGGGAATCCAGACAGGAGAGCTTCAGATTGTACTGATCACAACTCAAAAAGAGCTTCCAAAGAAAGAGATCATTATAGAAAAAATCAAAACCGAGCTACCTGAAGTAAAATCAATCATCCAAAATGTGAATGGTGAAAAAACCTCCCTTATTTTTGGACAGGAAACCATGAATCTGGACGGAAGCGACTTTATCCAGGAAACACTTGGAGATCTTCAGTTTGAACTATCAGCCAGGACATTTTTCCAGCTGAACCCTGAACAGACAGTGAAGCTTTATAATGAAGTCAAAAGAGCAGCGGCTTTGACCGGCAAAGAAAAAGTAGCTGACGCATACTGCGGCGTCGGAACGATTGGACTATGGGTAGCCGATCAGGCAGCCGAAATCCGCGGCATGGATATCATCAGAGAATCCATTGAGGACGCTAAGAAAAATGCTGTACGGCATGGAATTAAACATTCCCAATACGTGGTTGGCAAAGCAGAAGAATGGCTTCGGAAATGGACAAAAGAAGGATGGCGTCCGGATGTTATCATCGTCGATCCGCCAAGAACAGGGCTGGACCAGCAGCTGTTAAAAACTATTTTAAAAGTCCAGCCGAAGAAAGTGGTTTATGTCTCATGTAACCCATCTACATTGTCAAAGGATATTTCAGTCTTGAGCTCCAAATATAAAGTAAATGGCATACAGCCTGTGGACATGTTTCCCCAGACGGCGCATGTAGAGTGCATTTCACAGTTAGTTTTAAAAAATGATTGAGGGGGATTATAACCCCTCAACCTGTGCAAATTTGTAGTAAATCTTAACGTCTTTATTTTCAGTTACTTCAATCTTTTCAACAAAACGTAATAACATCTCAGTTGTTAGAGTATTGAAGTTTAAAAACGCTTTTAGTTGTTCCAAGATAGCAGAGATTTTAATAGCTGCTTTTTTACTATCAATGGCGCTTATAATCTCTGCCTTTTCTATTTCTAATTGTTGTAACTTTTCCTGTACTGTATTTACAAAGTCATCATAGTCCTGCTTTGAAATATCATCGGCAATATATTTCTGTAAAGCATTGTGCTTTAACTCCATTTGCTTTTGGATTTTTTTCTCAATGGACTGTAATCTTGACTCATTCTGTTTTGCTGTGGCTCTTACTTTTTTCTTAATCTTGCTTTCTAAGTTAGGGTGTTCTAAGTCATCAGCCATCTTTTTTAAATCATCGAGGATTATTTCTTTTAACAGTTGCTCTTTAATTACATGACTAGAACAGGCTTTCTTACCATGTTTGGCATAAGAGCCACAAATATAACCCTTTCGATTTATTCTATAGTGCATGGATTTACCACAGTCAGAACAATAAGCGATATTGGTAAAGAGATGTTTTTGCTTTCTAGTACCACCCCGACCTCTTTTAGCTTTTTGCTCTAGTAGGCTTTGTACTTGTTCAAACACATCTCTTGGTATGATAGGCTCGTGAGCGTCAGAAATGGTTATCCATTCGCTTTTGTCGTTTACTTTACGTGTCTTATTAGTCACGTTCATTGTGGTCTCTCTGCCCTGTACAAGGTCTCCTACATAGTGGGGGTTCTTTAATATCTTTTTAACAGTAGAACCCTGCCAATAAAGACCTGAATTGGCTTTTCCTATAACCTGTGAAGGTGTTGGAATATCGTTATTAGTTAGATATCTAGCTATTTTGTCATGTCCCCAACCTTCAAGGTATTTTTCAAAGATGTCCTTAACTACACTAACGGTATAATCATCTCTAATTATTAGCTTTTTGTCTTTCAGTCCATATCCGTATGGGGGAACACTACCCAAGAATTTTCCACTTTTATACTTCATGTGAAATACAGACTTAATACGGTCGCTTATACGTTGACTTTCACTTTCATAAATCCAAGCATAAAGACCGAACATAGCTTGTTTTGAAAAGTCTTGTGTATCAACTTTACCATCTAAAGTGATTAAGCGAACTCCTTTAGTGTCGGCAACTCGCTTTAGTTGATAAAGTAACTCTACATTACGACCTAATCTACTTAATTCCTTTGCTACAATGACATCAAATTCCCTGTTTTCAGCGTCTTGTATGAGTCTTTTTAACCCCTCACGATTGTCAGTAGTTCCTGTTTGAATATCCGTGTAGAAGTCATATAGGTCATGTTGATTTTCAGTAATATAGTCTAAAATCATATGCCTTTGGTTTTCAGGTGACTCTTTTTGACCCTCATTGTTAGTTGAAACACGAATGTATCCCGCTATTTTCATTATTGTCGCCCTCCATTATTAATGGCGACTATATCTACTTGTCTATCATTGTAAGCGGCAGCCACCAGTTTTTCAATTTCTTTTTCTAATTGGCTAATGATTAAAGATTTAAAGTCTTGTGTCCCTTTATACACTCTTTGAATGTTCATTGTTATCTCTCCTTTCGCCCTAGCAATCGTTCTATGGGTTGAAAGAGTTGCGATAAATTTTTTTAATGCATTATAATTTTAATAACAATCTATTGAGGTGATTATATTGAGAAGTAAGAAAGAAATGATGGACTTAGGAATGAATTTTGCTCTTAATTGTGAAAAAATTAGACTCTTTACTCTTGAGGGTTCACTAACAAATACAAATATTCCGAAGGACGAATTTCAAGATTATGATTTTAGTTATTTTGTTACAGATATGGATTATTTCAAAAAAAGTGACGATTGGTTAAGTTCTTTTGGTGAAAGGATAATTATGCAAAAACCAGAAGCAATGGAATTGTATCCTCCAGAACTAGGTAATTGGTACTCGTATCTAATGATTTTTGAAGACGGTACGAAAATTGACCTAACACTTATTCCACTTAATGAATATGAAGACTATTTCAAAAATAGCGATGGACTAGTTGAAGTGTTATTGGATAAAGATAATCTAATTCAAAATTCAGTTATTCCGACAGATAGCATGTACCACATTCAAAAACCAAGCGAACAATCATTTGATGACTGTTGTAATGAGTTTTGGATGACATCTACATATGTTGTAAAAGGTCTTGCGAGAAGGGAAATTCTCTTTGCTATTGATATCATGAATAATGCATTTCGTCCAAGTTTGCACACCATGTTGCGTTGGAAAGTTGGAATGGAAACAGGTTTTTCTTTAAGCATAGGAAAATCTGATAAGTTCTTGAAAGAATATATTTCTGAAGACATGTGGAATAAAGTTTTATCTACTTACGATATGGGCTCTTATAAAAAAATGTGGGAAGCACTTAATACTAGTATTGAATTATTTAGAGAAACATCCCACTTTATTGCAGAAACATTTGGTTTTAAATATCCTAATTATGATGAAAAAGTGAGCATGTACATAGAAAGTATACGTAAAAAATATACTCAATTTTAATTGGTGCACTTCCCCTCCGCTACGCTACGGTCAAGGTGCACAGGTCACTCACTACGTTCGTGCCCTAATTATTTTATCTATATGAAAAATAAAATAGTCTTTATTATTAGGGGAGCGGAGCGACCCTGTTAATTATTGGTGTGTATCCACGTAGCAAAGCGGAGGGATACACACAAGTTTAACCTATTACCTTTATCCTTCTAAGAATTAAGAGTCTATGTTAAAAAGAAAAACCTAGAACCCCTTGTGGCTCTAGGTCAAATAAACGTTTTTACATAGTTTAATAGGGGCGGTTTTTCCTGTATAGAATGCCTAATACAGTCGGTTTTCCTCGTACGTACAGAACCCTGTTTTATAGGGTTATTCATTTTTAAAATGTTCCTCAAACATTCCCCTTAAACAGCTTGTATAGTCGTCCTGTCCGTCACTATCCTTTCTATACATTAGGTCAGGATGTACATAATACATTAAACTACCACGACTTTCAGTAGTCATAATCAACCCTTCTTTTGCCAGGCTCTTTACAATTTTAGTAAGTTCATCAGGGTCGTGGTTAATAGCTTTAGCTAAATCACTTCTGTTCATTTTCCTGATGACACTAAAGTCCTCTTCGTTAGGGTTATGACAAAGAAAGCATTTTTCAAAGTGGAAATAGGGCAAAATCTTATAAAGAAAACCTAATTGATTTAGTGGTAACCTATCAACAATCGTACTTAACCGCCCTTTAAGTAGCTTTGTAAAGGGCTTATTTAATAGTTTACCCATACAATGGAAGTTTTCATTAATGTAAAAGACTTTGGAACGTCCTTCTTTTATTGGAATTAGTATAGAAAGGTATTCAAGCCTTTTTACTATTTGTTTTGTCTGCGTTGCTCCCCTACCTAGTATTGTTTGTAGGTCTTTTTGATTTAAGAGTTTACCTTCTCTAGATAGCTTTCCTTTCCCATTTTGCTTTAAATAGTGAAGAAGTTTCATAACCGCTCCACCTTCGATTAATGATAGATGTTGCGTAACCTCTTTGATAGGGTCAAGATAACATGCTACAAAAGGAATAACTTTATTATTCCTATAAGCGGTTTTTCTTTGTCTTTCCTCCCTTTCCCTTTTACCTTCTTCTGTCAAATAAGTCGCTACGTTAACCGTCTCACCTGTAATTGTGTTTATCATTGGAATACTCATTTCAAAAACCTCCTGTGATTGTCGAAGTCCTTTTAGTAATCGTTGCATGAGTCCTAGTTGTTGCATAAAAAAACCCACCGAAAGGGTGGGAGATTAGATTTCTATACCATCAGGTAAAGCGTCCATTATATCCTCATCTGTATAGCCTTTATCTTTCAGGTAATCTACTAAAGAACTGATTAGAACTAAATAAGGATAGCCTGAATATCTCCTATCCTCATATGGTTTAGAAATGGCGGTCAGTTGTTGTAGTTGTATCTTTGTCTTAACCCCCTCGACAGTGAAAACAATCCTAAACTTCTCAAGAACTCTCGCAGCTTGTTCAAGGGTAAGAGTATGAGATAAATTTTTTATAGTCATTTAACCTCACCACCTTTTAAAAAGTTCTCTAGTTCTTCCTGAACAACTCTGATAGACCCACCAACTTTTTTAGTTGGAATTTCTCCGCTTTTAGCAAGTGCATAGACTTTACATTTTGATAGTTTGAGTAGTTCAGCGACTTCGCTTACGGTTAGAATTTTCATAATAATTCACCTTCCTAGTTTTATTTCTTCAATATCAATATAAGAAAGAAATAAAAAAATCTAACAAAGTACGTAAAACGGAATATATTTTCCTAATTCTGATAAAATTAGCCTTGATAAGGTCAGTTGTACGTCATAAGAAAATATATTTTAGGCGTTGGGGCAGGGCGAATGTAGGTATTTTATAAAGAAGAATGAAGGTATCTAAGCATATTTCTTTATAGATACTAGCGGAACAAAAAAGGATAGTTGGAAAAAAATGAATAGAAGAGAAAAGGGACACCTATTTTAAAGGTTTTAACTGAGATAGTGAGGGGATGACGTACAGAACAAGTTTGTAAAAATTTGGTGCGGAGGGAACAAGGGTTACGGTTATTGATTAGAAAATAACCAATTCATTCGGTAGTGGGTATGGTTATAAAGGTGAGTTTGATGTCTTTTAGTTCTAAAATTAAATGGAGCGGTTCATGTTTACCGCCCCACAGGTTAAGTAGTATAGTCACCAATATTGTTTTTTTTGTCTGTTAAAAGTACACAACACACGCGGTCTTCTGGAATGGAGTCGACGAATTCGTAGACTGTTCCTTTTTCCCCATAGAATTCCCTGACGATCCGGCCGTCCTCATAGAGATGAAACTTTCCGCCCTGATTCTGGCTGCCGATGCCATGCTCATCTATAACATCAACAGTCAGGATCTCTCTGCCGCTCAGGGTGGCGAATTCCTCCGGGCTGATTTCGTTACTGTTTAGCTCTGCAAAAGCTTTCAATGCTCTTAACTGATAGTGGATGGTCTTTCTTTCGTAGGTACTCTGCCAGATAGCCCAGATGGAATAAGCACCAGGCGGCAGAATCTGACCCAGGGCCGTTACGCCGAGTTCTTTAAAGAATTCCGGAGAACGCCTGGAATTTCCTGCTTTATGCCTGATCCCTTCTAAAAGCTCTCCATAGATTGGACTGGATTGAAGCTGCTTGACGGAATATCCGGAAATGCTAAGATTTCCACTCTGAAAGAGGCTGGAAATTTCATTGATGTATGTCTTCATCAGATGAAGATCCTGCTCAATTGGATCAAGAGCCAGTGTTTGCTGGCTGTCAAAGGTCATAAGATGATCAACCGTATTTCTCCGGTGAAGTTCCGCTCTCCTTACATGTGCCGAAAACTCCCCATCCTGCAGGTGAGGGAGACTGACAATATCAGAAACTTTCTGTAATACCGCATTGGTCTCTTCCGTTAGGCTATTAGTGATAAATTCTGTTTTCACCAGGCCCTGTGCCGCTTCTCCATCCAAAAAGTTCTGACGGATGAATCCATTGCTTGCCGGCTCGAGCATCTGAAGGGAAGAAGCTATTCTTTTTAAAGTATTTTGATAGTCTGCAAGAAAACCTTCAAAAAATAAGAGAAAAGGGGAATGACATTCCTGGAAGAAAGCCTGAATAGCGGCTGCTCCCTCTCCTCGAAAGGAGTCCTCAAGCGAGGTAATACCTTCTACATCACGCGCAATGTTTCTTATCTGCTCTTCTAAGGAGTGCAGACTGGGTTGAAGCTCCTTCAATCGGCTATGCAACTCACTCGCATCTAATACCTTCAGTATAAATCGCCTCCTGCCATTCGACAACTGGAATAGAGGCGCTTCAGAGAGCTCCTCACTAGAATTTTCCATAATCTATACTTTACACTAAAGATTAGAGTAATTTTATTACGAATAGGATTATTTTTACACTTTTGTATAAAACAGTAATATATACCCATCGACAGAATGACTAAAATAAGGAAAATGTATCATTATTACATTATTTCCCTGTGATATAGTAAAATGGATTCTTTTTTCCGGTTTAATAATATGAAAATGGCAGTATATAGAGGTGAATATTCATGTCTTTAGGATATTACTACAGTTTATTGGCGAAGAAACAAAGTGATCAGCAGAGACTGCTGGCCTGTGAGGGAGAGCTCCAAGGAAAACAGCAGGAGTTTAACCACTATCGGCATACCGTCACAAAGCCTGATCTTTCCCCTTTTACCTGGCAGGGAAAGCTGGCAGATGAATTTGAGGATATCCGGTTTGAACAAATGCTTACGAGTTACACTGACCTTGAATCAAATCAGTTTCATGAAGTGTTTTCAGCCATAAGCCGGAAGCAGCAGCAGATCCAGCAGGAAATCGATTCTATCAAACAAACGATCGCTTCCCTGGAAGCACAGCTTGCAGCAGAGAGGTCGAAGAAATAATGAGGAGGTACTGAGAATGGATACTGAGATTAAGCTAAGGATAAGCGAAATAGAACAGGCACTCTCTAAACTTCAAGCCTCCGCTAACGGGCTCCAGCCATTCCTTCCATCCACTATTGGGGAGAATAATGTCCTTGATTTCATCAATAAATTGAATGTTTTAAATAGGCAGCTTCAGCAGGTGACAGAGACGTATAAATCTGTATTGCTGCAAAACGAAGAAACAACGCGACAATCCGTGCAATTTTTAGATGAATCGGATCGGCTGCTTTCCAGGGGTATACAGAGCGGTGCACAAAAAAGAATGCCTTAGCACAGCTGCCGTGTGATAGTTCAACAACCCTTTTTCATAAAATAAGAGGCTTCACACAAGTATTGCTCAACTTATGGGAAGTCTCTTTTTATACCCTCAATGCTGCCAAAATATCAGGATTCTACAGTCACCTCCCCTCTTTCAAATCTCCATTAAAAAACCCTTATCAAAAAACGAAAATAAATAATAATTTATAGAGCTGATGTATTTTGTTATTCTAGTAAATATGCATATTGGGCAGCTTAGGAGTGGATTTTAACCGTGAACAAGAAAGACATCGCACAGATTCGGAAACAATTTAAGTTAAATAATGACTTACTAAAGATCTCAGATATTTTTAATGTCTATATTATGAAGGAATCAAGCGAGATTTATCATTATGAGAGCCAGCCCTTTGAAATGCTGGACCAGGATCAGCAGGAGCTGTTTATGGATAACTTCAAAAAGCTGCTGGGCGGCCAATTGGATGAAAAGCTCTTTGAATTAAAGTTTCAGCGGGATGCCGAAAACAGCAGTCAGCTCATCCTGCATCAAGGATTGCTAAGCAGTGATGCTGAAGGCTGGATGGATCAAATGCTTCAGATAGTCGGCAAAATGCTGGGAATCCGGCAATATGAAAAGGATATTGTCGTTACGTTCATTCGCGGGGAATATCTTAAGCCAATGAAACGCCGCAATGCAGAAGCCGAGGAAAGTGAAAGGGATGCCGTATATTCTCATCCCTTTATTCTCTGCAGCATAAATAACACGCAGGAACCGAAGAAAGAACTGCTTTTTGACTATGTAGAAAAGGAATTTAAATATCATTTTACTGTTGATCCGATTATCAACCTCAAAGCACCAATTTCAGGGTTCCTATTTCCTTGCTTCACCGATCATGCTGCTGATGTCAATCATGTCTTGTATTCAGCAGGCAAGGTCCATGAGCCCGACCACCTGTTCATAGAGGACGTTTTAAACGGGGAAGAAACGATGACGGCGCAGGATGATAAAATCGTTTTTGAGGAAATTATTAAAGACGTAACAGGAGATCAGCTAAGCACATCAACACTTTCCAGCGTATATGAAGAGATTAACCGGATGATCGTGGAAAACGAAGAGGATGAACCGCCGAAGCTGGATTCCAAAGACGTAGAACGTGTTTTAAAGGTGAGCGGTCTCGAAGATATTAACTCAGAAAAGGTCCAATCTGCTTATCAAAAAATCATCGATGATGACAAATATGAAATAAAGGCAAGCAGCGTCCTGCCCAAATACAATTCAAAATCAATAAAAATCAGCACGAAGGCAGCCAACATATCCATCTGCCCGCAAGACCTGAGATATGTCAAACAAGTCCATTTTGATGGCAAGCGTTACCTGATGATCGAGGTGGAAGAAGATACCGTGATTGAAGGCTTCACCATGATTCCCGAAACATTTGGCGGGGGTTCGGATAAAGAATAAATAAAAAAAGGAATTCCCGAATAGGAATTCCTTTTTTGTTTGAGTTATAGCAGTTTAGGGATCACAGGGACAAGATACCTGTCCATATGTCCTGATGGATGATGCTTTAAAACTTTGGGTTCAACGCTTTAAATTACATCATGCCGCCCCTAAGGTGAGAGTGTGTAATATTTTTAACATGGTTTTGAAAGGTGCGATATCTCAAGGTTTTTCTATATTTTGTCTATAACATCTTTAACGATATATTACTATTTCTGCTGGATTGCGTTAGCAAAATGTAGCATTCTATAAGCGTTATTACTAAGGTAATTGAATTCTAGAGTTTAGTTTTTATTAGTAAATTTTTCACGAGTTAATTTGGGAATAAATAAAGATAAAAAGAAAGACCGAAATAAACTAAATACGACAAAGGCGATCCATAATCCATGGTTTTTATAATGAGGTACAAACACCCAAAGCGCAATTAAAAAGACAATCAATGCTAAACCAATGGAATCCCGGATAGATTTTGCTTCAGTAGCACCAGAAAAAATTCCTTCTAGCTGCAAACCCCAGAAACCAAGGATGGGAAACACAAGCATCCATACAAGGAAGTCTTCTGACATAGCTTTTACTTCTGTTATTGTCGTAAATGAGGCGATTATACTTTCTCCGAAAATAAGTAAACTTAAACTCAAAAGTATGGCCGAGCCTAATCCCCATTGAGCGGAAAGAGTATACGCACGCTTATAAAGAAACAAATTTACCCCACCTATAGCTCTGCCGACCAATATACTAGAAGCATTTGCGAAACCGCCAAATAAATAAGCTATTATATAGTGAATTTGTAGTAAGATGGCATTGGCTGCTAAAGTAACTTCGCCCATACTTGCACCTATAGAAGTAAAAATTATGGTCATTGTGAGCAAACATACAGTCCTCAGGAATAAATCTCGGTTCATTTTCATCATTTTTAGAATTGGTTCAGTTTCTAGCAGCATTGATAACTTTATATTGGCTAATTTCTCTCTATTGGTCAAATAAAGAAGCCATGCTCCTAACACAACAGCACTAACCTCAGCTATAAGAGTAGCATAAGCAACGCCCTTAACTCCCAACCCTAACCCTAAAACAAAAACAAGGTCTAATATAATGTTTAAGGCATTCATCCATATTTGAGTAGCCAAAGCTAAGCGAACCTTCCCCATTCCAATAAGCCAACCAATAATCACGTAGCTAAGCAGAATAAACGGTGCTCCCCAAATTCGAACAGAAAAATAGGTGGAAGCAAAGAATGATACCGCTTCACTTCCTCCAATTAATGATAAGGCAATGTCCAAAATGGGACCCTGTAAAATGATAAAAAACAAGCCAAACAAAATAGCTAAAATCATTGGCCTAAGTAAGGATAATACCATTTCATTTTGATTATTTGCTCCTTCTGCCTGAGCTGTAAATCCACTTGTACTCACTCGCAGGAATCCAAGCAGCCAATACATTGTATTAAATATAACGGCCCCAACAGCAACTCCACCTATTGAAGCCGGGTTGGGAATCCTTCCAACCACTGCAGTATCAACAGCCCCTAAAATTGGTGTTGAAATGCCTGATATAATGAGTGGAATGGCCAACACTAAATATTCCCTGTGGCTACAGGATGTTGTAGTGTTATTTAAGACCATTGAATCTGTTGCCAATCTCATAAATTCCTCCTACTTTATCCATAACTTAATCAATTGAAGTTGCTTGAATTTGGAATTTCTACAATCTTCTTACACCATGAGCAAATTTTAATCAATTTTAAACGTTAACAATATTTATATCTCGATTTTTTGGAGCGCATCCATAAGATCCGAAGATTTTCTATCCCATCATAAAATATTCCTGCTAAAAGAACACCTATACATCCTAACCAAACGAGTAGTGAGATAATTAATAACCTAGTAGCTTAAGTATAATTTCTTTCAAAATGTAGAAAAAGACAGGTTTCCCTGTCCTTATCCATTAATCTTATCCATCCTCTTTCATCTAAAAATAGATCTTCATCTCGTGGAATACATCTGCTTATTGCTTCGAGGATATAATGACGGAAATTTCGTTTAGGATATTTTGGAGCAGTCTTTAGTATCAAACTTTATGTTTTATTTATTGACTTCACGAAGCTTATACTCTGTTTATGTTAACCCAGTTTGCCCGTTGTAAGTGTACGAAAGCGTGGATGTTCTGCAAGGATGGAGTCTCTTAATCGTTTAACTATAGGGTGTTTTGATGAAAAAAATTGTTCTTTTGAATCGTAAAGCTCGATCAATTCCCCTTTTTCAAGCACACCAATTTTATCAGAAATTGAAAAGGCTGCTTTAATATCATGTGTAATAAAAAGATAAGATAAGCCGAAGTCATCTTTTAATTCGCTTAATAGTTCTAAAATTAAGCTTTGTGTAACCATATCTAAACTACTAACTGATTCGTCTAGAACGATTAACTTCGGTTTAAGAGCGATTGCTCTAGCAATATTTATCCTTTGCAATTGTCCTCCGCTAAATTGGTGCGGGTATTTTTTTAGATCCTTTTCGCTTAATCCTACTCTTTCTAATAGCTCACTAACTGTTCTTCTTAGTTCCCTTTTGGTTAGTTTCCTATAGTTTTCCAACGGCTCGCTGATAATACGTTCAGCTGTCATTCGGGGATTAACAGCTGAGTATGAGTCCTGAAATACAACTTGGAGGTCGCGTCGTATTTTATGTTGGGTAGCTTTATCCGCCTTATAAATGTCATACCCTTGAAACAAAACCTGGCCTTGCTGTGGACGCTGAATCCCGAGAATTACTTTCCCTAAGGTACTTTTACCGGCTCCGCTGGTTCCAATTAAACCTAAACATGTTCCCTCTTCAATAGCAAAGGAAATATCATTAAGCACTTTTTGTGATTGATCTTTTCCTATAAAAAGCTTCTTAGAATTAAAGCTAAGACTTACTTGTTTTACCTGTAGCAAGCTCAATGGTTTCACCCCTTGGAAGATTCAATGGGCCTATCATAACATATAGGTATAGGACTGTTTCTGAGAATATAAGCTCGGTCTTGTCCTCAGCAACCTCTTCGTGTACTCATGATGTGGATTATCAAATAATTCTAACACATTCGCTGCTTCCACTATTCTCCCTTGCTGCATAACGATTACATCATCCGCCATTTCCGAAATAACGCCAAGATCATGAGAAATGAGTAGAATAGATGTTCCATATTCAGAACGAATTTTATCTAATAGACGGAGTACTAATGATTGGCTATGAAGATCTAGTGCTGTAGTTGGCTCATCCGCGATTATAACGGAAGGGTTTAAGCATGCAGCCATTGCAATCATCACTCGTTGAAGCATACCTCCACTTAATTCAAAAGGATAGTTTTTTAATAATTTATCAGAATCTGGCAAATTTATACTTTGCATTACATCAATCGCAAGCTCTTTTGCTTGCTTTTTCTTTAATGTGGTATGAGATCTGATGGTTTCAACAAATTGATGACCAATCGTAAAAACTGGTGTAAAAGCATTCATTGGATTTTGCATAATAAAAGCAATATCCTTCCCTCGAATTTTCCGCATTTCTTTGTTTTCGAGACCATTCAATTCCCTGCCTTGTAGGGTAATACTCCCTCTAATATCCATTTTCTTATCATGCAGCTGCAGGATAGACATACTTGTAACCGTTTTACCACTGCCGCTTTCCCCAACAAGCCCAAGTATCTTTCCTTTTTTAATTCCAAAATTTATGTCCTGAACAAGTGTGGAAAAACCTTTTTCGGTTGCTACTTGCACATGTAAGTCTTTAACATTTAAAATGTCTCGCTCATTTACATCCATTATTCAACAGTCCTTTTTCATTAGCGGCGTTTAACCCCAAAACGTTCTGATAGTGATTCACCTAATAAATTAAAGGTCACAACGACTAGCATGATCATTAAACCCGGATAAATCATTAATGCTGGATTCGTTCTGATATATGATTTCCCTTCATGAATCATCGCCCCCCACTCTGGAGAAGGGGGTTGTACACCTAAGCCTAAGAAGGACATGGATGATAAATTCATAATCGCCCAACCCATTTCTAATGTTCCCATTACCGCTAGGGATGGAAGAACGTTAGGAATAATATGTTTCTTCATGATAATCCATGTAGAAGAACCACTGATTATAGCTGCAGTAATATAGTTCTGTTCCTTCAGGCTTAGAACCATTCCTCGAATTACCCTTGCGTAATAAACCCATTGTACGAGGATTAATCCTAAAATAACTTGTTTAAGGCCCGCTCCCCAAATTCCAACAAATCCAAGAACAAACAAAAGGCTTGGAATCGCCATCAGGCCATCACCAATTCTCATTAACAATTGATCAACCCAACCACCTATATACCCAGATATGATACCAATTAATAAACCCATACTTAAAGCTGAAATAAAAATTAGGAAAGCAAATCCCAGCGAAATTCTTGTCCCAAATAGGATACGTGAAAACATACATCGACCTAAATGGTCTGTTCCTAATGGGTAATCCAAAGAAGGTGGCTGTAGTTTATGAGTTAAATTGATAGCGATAGGGTCGTTAGGTGCCAGCCACGGAGCGAATATTGAGATCATAAGTAATATGCACAGTATTAGGAAACATGTGATGATCATTTTTTGACTTTTTAATATATCACGAAACATTGCTATCATTGATACTGCCTTCCTTTTCTGTAAATACGAGGGTCTATATACATTTGGATAAGGTCCACAATTAAGTTACTTATAAGGAATATTCCTGCTGCTAATACCACATAGCCCTGGATAACAGGAACATCACGGTTAAAAATAGCCTCGATAAAATACCGCCCAAACCCTGGCCACGAAAAGACTGCCTCAACAATAATAGCTCCAGTCAATAAGTTTCCTAAATTCATTCCAAGACCAGTAATCATAGGAGAAATGGCAATTCTTAATACATGCTTTCCCATTATGATTTTTTCATGAATACCTCTCGTCCGCGCAAAAAGTACATAAGACTCTTGTGAATTTTCAAGAACGCTTGTACGTAACAGGCGAGTATATAAAGCTATTAAAGGGAAAGCCAATGTGACTGAAGGTAAAATTAAATGTTTCCAAGTTCCCGTACCCTCTACTGGGAAAAGGTCTAGTTTTACAGAAAAGAAAAAAATGAATAAATATCCAAGCCAAAATGCTGGGATCGATGCCCCTATAAAAGAGAGGAATCGACTAAAATGATCTATTCCACTATTCTTCTTTATACCTGCTAAAAACCCCAAAGGGACACTCACTAAAATTGCAATCAATAGACTGCCTAATGTTAGCTGAATAGTTGCTGGCATTCGCGAAGAAATCTCTTCCCATACTGGTTTATTCGTAACATAAGATATGCCAAAATCAAGTTGGCATATCTTAATAAGGGCGTTCACATATTGGATTAGAAGAGGTTGATCTAATCCGAACTCATGTCTTTTTTGATCCAGCATCTCGTCTGTCGCTTGGATATGTGCTGCAGAGAAGTATGCCTCTGCTGGATCCACTGGGGATAGGTTAATCATTCCAAATGTTAGCAGAGTGGCAATAAGAAAAATTGGAACGATGGTGATTATACGTTTCAAGACATAAGTACCCATGAAAACCTCTCCTGTCGCTTACTCGTTTACGCTAATCCCTGTAAATGGATGTTCATCTCGGTTACCAGGGAATCTAAAATCAGCAACATCCCTTTGATAAATTGCTATTTTCTTAATATACGAAATAGGTACAATGGCACTTTGCTCTTGTAATGAGCCTAAAATTGCCGTGTAAAGTTGTTGACGCTCGTTTTCATCCGTTGTTTGTTGAACTTCAGCTATTTGGTTCATTAACTCTTCTTTGTTAGGATAGGATGAAATCGCTTCTCTAAATCCAAATCCTTCTGTGGCCATCATGTTTACGAAAGTATGCGGATCATATGGAGCACCAAAGTTACTATAGAAATTCATATCAAACTCATTAGCTTTGAATCTTTCCACTTGAGTGGTAAGCTCAACTCCGGCAATATTTAGTTTTACACCTAAACCCGCCCACTCAGACTGTAATGTTTCAGCCATTGTTTTTTGGATTACTTCAGCAGAGTTATACATTAATTCAATTTCAAGTGGTTTCCCGTCTTTTTCACGTACATTTTTACCTTCTGGCAAAATCCAGCCTGCTTCATCTAATAATTGTTTCGCTTTTTCTACATTATATTCAACCGTGGTCGTATCAACATTTGAAGTGTAAGGTAAGTTTGTTGGCAAGATATAGTCAGCCTTCTCTTCCAAGCCAGATGTCACACCTTCAACCATTGCTTGTTTGTTAAATCCATAATGTAATGCTTGACGAACACGTACATCTGAAAGCTGTTCTTTATTCGTATTCATAACCAGCTGTCTAGTAGCAACTGGTTCAGAGATGCTTGTTTCATAGGAACCAGTAGATTCTAATTGCTTGAAAGAATCTATACTGATAACACCCTCACCATAAACAAGGTCTAAGTCCCCTTTTTCGAAAGCAAGGACGCGTGTTTCAGCATCAGGAATGACTTTAACTTTAATTTTCTCTACACTTGGCAGTTCTCCCCAATAATTTTCATTCCGTTTAAAAACAGCAAATTCATCTACTTTATATTCATCTAACACCCATGGACCCGTACCTACAGGTTGTTCTACACCCTTTAAAGTGTCACCATCTTCAGGGAAACCAGCTTCTCCTAGAAAACGGACTGGACGTACAACTGCTAATTCCTGAATAGTGGGATAATATGGCTCTTTTAATGTTAATTTGAATGTATATTCATCTATGACATCTGTTTGATCAATCTTTGGAATAAATCCTAACCAACCATGCATGTCTGTATTCTTTAGTATTGCATCAAAGTTCTTTTTCACAATGTCAGCATTAAAATTTGTGCCATCAGAAAATTTAACATCTTGGCGTAGGTTAAATACATATTCTTTCCCATCTTCAGAAATCTTCCAAGACTCTGCTAAATGCGGCTTTAACTCTCCTCCATCCTGGTAGCTAACTAAAGGTTCATATACCATGGATTGAGCAAATAACTGAGATGGATTGTAAACATGAGGATTTATTTCACCTATATCTCTAGGCCAAGCAAAAGTAATCATATTATTACTTTTGCCTGATGAATCTGAATTTTCTACCGATTCGCTTGAACAGCCGAGTAAAGCTATAGATAAAATAAGAATAATTACAGACATAACTAAAAACCGTTTTTTATTTATTCGGTTTGACATAAATATGCTCCTCTCACGTTGATAATGATAACTATTATCAATATTAGAGTTGAATCATCTTAATGTCAATCTAATTTCAAGTTATCACAAAGTATTAGGGGACATGCAGGTTCATTGTCCCAAAAGTTTTTTCGTGTTAATTAGCGTCGAGTGAAAAATAAAAAAACTTCCCAGTAATTCGAGAATTACTGGGAAGCCTCCATTATGTTAACAAATGTTATTCAGTCACTCTTACCTTACCAACAAATCCTTATAAATCAAGGGTTGAGGGCAGATTACATCATGCCGCCCATTCCACCCATGCCGCCCATGTCAGGCATTGCAGGGCCAGCATTTTCTTCCGGCTTGTCAGCAACTACTGCTTCAGTAGTTAAGAACATAGCTGCAACAGATCCAGCGTTTTGAAGAGCTGAACGAGTTACTTTAGTTGGGTCAACGATACCAGCTTCGATCATGTTTACCCACTCGCCAGTAGCAGCGTTGAAGCCTGTTCCAACTGCTTCGCGCTTTAAGCGGTCAACAATTACAGAACCTTCAAGGCCTGCATTGTGTGCAATTGTGCGTACAGGCTCTTCCATCGCACGCAATACGATGTTGATTCCTGTAGCTTCATCGCCATCTGCCTGGATAGCAGCCACTTTGTTGTATACGTTTAGAAGGGCAACTCCACCACCGGAAACGATGCCTTCTTCTACAGCAGCACGTGTAGAGTTAAGGGCGTCTTCGATGCGAAGCTTGCGCTCTTTCAATTCAGTTTCAGTAGCAGCACCAACTTTAACCACGGCCACACCGCCAGCTAGCTTAGCCAAGCGCTCTTGTAATTTCTCGCGGTCAAATTCAGAAGTAGTTTCTTCCATTTGAGTGCGGATCTGGTTCACACGGCCGCCGATTTGCGCGCTGTCTCCAGCACCTTCAACGATCGTAGTGTTTTCTTTTGAAACAACCACTTTAGAAGCGCGTCCTAAAGAGTCGATTGTAGCAGATTTAAGGTCACGGCCTAACTCTTCAGTGATTACTTCACCGCCAGTCAGAATCGCGATATCTTCAAGCATAGCT